>SBGC01000008.1 GCA_006226985.1 Bacillota bacterium
AGAAGCTTTAATAATGTTTTACTCTATATCGTTGAAGAAACGAAAAAACTAATGATTGAAGGTAAAGTTGTTGTTCGCATTGCATATGTTGACACAGCAGTACAAGCAAAAGAACTCGAGCACATGATCTATCAACTAGGTGATGATGTGAGTGTATCAATTACAGGTATCATCAGCCCCGTCATTTCAGCTCATGTAGGTCTTGGTGGTTTAGGAGTTTACCTGACACGTGTATAAAAACTTAACGGCTACTCACGAGAGTAGCTTTTTTAATGATGAAAACGTATCACTTTTTCAAAACACTTTCATATCACATGAAATATGATATAATCATAACGAGGTTTTTGATATGAAAATAAAAGATAACATTGTTTGCAAAGTAACAGGTGTACAGCCTTATGGTGTCTTTGTTTCGTGCGATGAATATACAGGTCTTATTCATATCTCTGAAATATCGGATCAGTTTGTACCAAAGATAGAAGACATCTTATGTGTTGGAGATGACGTTGAGGTTACCATCTTAGAATTAGATGAAGAAGGAAAAAGACTCAAATTATCCTACAAACAGGCTCATCCAGTTCATCCCAGAATTAAAAAACTGGTAAAAATTAGAATTGGATTTCACTCGTTATCAAAAGCTTTACCCCATTGGATTGAAAAAACAAAGAATAGAGGAAATTAATATGGCACACATCAACATTGAATTAAAAGATGCGCGCTCTTTTTTGAACGTGCAACCAGAATCCCTACAATCAAAAGTTAACGATTTACACAACATGATTCATAACAAATCAGGTAAAGGTAATGACTATTTAGGATGGTTAGATTTACCATATCAATATGATAAAGATGAATATAATCGCATTTTAAAAGCTGCTAAAAAAATCCAAAAAGACTCTCAAGTACTCGTTGTCATCGGTATTGGTGGTTCTTATTTAGGAGCTAAAGCAGGTTTAGAATTTTTAGCTGAACCTTTTGTTAAAAATAATTTAGAGATCATCTTTGCTGGACACCAAATGTCAGGGCATTATCTATCAAATCTTTTAGATTATTTAAAAGACAAAGATTTTAGTGTGAATGTTATATCTAAATCAGGTACTACAACTGAACCCGCTATTGCATTCCGTATTTTAAAGAAAGCTTTAGAAGAAAAGTATGGCGTAGAACAAGCAAAATCAAGAATTTATGCAACAACAGATGCGAAAAGAGGAGCTCTTTTTACAGTCGCTAAAGAAAATGGTTATGAGATGTTTGTCATCCCTGACGATGTTGGAGGAAGATATTCTGTTTTAACAGCAGTTGGTTTATTACCACTTGCAGCAGCAAATATCGACACAAACCAAATCTTAAAAGGTGCACAAGATGCGTATGACCGATTTAATCATCCAGACTTATCACAAAACGAAGCATATTTATATGCAGTAACACGTTATCTTTTATACAAACAAGGTAAAAAGATTGAAATGCTTGTAGGTTATGAACCGAATCTACTTTACTTAAATGAATGGTGGAAACAATTATACGGTGAATCCGAAGGCAAAGATAACAAAGGTATCTTTGTCGCAAGCGCAGGATTCTCAACAGACCTTCATTCACTTGGACAATACATCCAAGAAGGCGAAAGACATTTATTTGAGACAGTTATACAAGTCGTTAATCCAACAAAAGATGTTTTTATTCCTGAAGAGAAAAATGATTTAGATGAACTTAATTACTTAAAAGGTAAACCACTATCTTATGTTAATCTTCAAGCTCTAAAAGGTACAATGATGGCACATAAAGATGGATTAGTTCCTAACATGTTACTTCAAATTCCACGTTTTGATGCGTATACATTTGGATATCTTGTGTATTTCTTTGAAAAAGCATGTGCACTTTCTGCATATTTAATTGATGTGAATCCATTCAACCAACCAGGTGTTGAAGCGTATAAGAAAAATATGTTTGCATTACTCGGTAAAAAAGGATACGAAAATATATTAAAGTAGGTTTACTATGAAAATTAAACATACCTATTCACCTGAAGAAACTGAATTCTTAGGCTATGAATTAGGCTTATTATTAAAAGATGAATATAAAGTTGTCATTTTGCTTGACGGAGATTTAGGTTCAGGTAAAACAACATTTACAAAAGGTATTGCTAGAGGAATTGGCGTTACCGATATTGTCAATAGTCCAACCTATACCATCTTAAAAAAATATCATACAAAAGATTACCGAAAGGTACTTTACCATTTAGATCTCTATCGCCTAGATCATGTAGGCGATGATTTTGACTTGGAAGAATATATCGATGGTCAAGGGATGATTGTAGTTGAATGGCCATATAAAGTCTCTGAGTTTATGCCTAAAGATTATTTACTTGTTAATATTAAAAAAGTAAGTGATACGGAAAGAGAGTTTATTTTAACATGTGTTGGCATACCATGTAAAAGGGCGGTGCAATACATATGAAAAGATTATTATTTGATGTATCAACAAATGTCATGTATGTCGGATATTCAAAAGACAATATTTTAGTTGATTTTTCAATTCGTATCGCTCAACGTGATCATGCGAAGTATTTAGTCGATCGTATTGATCAAGTATTAAGAAGAAACAAGTTAAAACTTGATGATATTGGTGAAATCATTGTGGGTATTGGACCTGGCTCATATACAGGATTAAGAATTGCAGTGATGGTAGCGAAAATGTTAGCATACACGAAACAAGTAAAACTTAGAACAGTTTCATCACTCTTTTTTATGACTTCAGGATATGAAGGTAAAATTATTGCAGCAATGGATGCGAGACGTGGATATGTCTTTTCAGCTATCTATGAAAATGGGAAAGTCATTGCAGAAGACGGATATCGTAAACTATCTGATATTTATGAAGATCCAACATCAAAAGGAGCACAAATGGTTTTTATTAATGATCGAACCTTTGAAATATGTCCTAAATGTATTTATGAAAAGTCAGTTGTTGTTGAAAACATACATGACTTAATTCCTAATTATCTACGTGTGACAGAAGCGGAAAGAAACTATGATCAGAAAAGCTAAGATTGATGATATTCCTGCATTAGTAAGAATTGAAAATCAAGTGTTTGAACAATCTTTAGGTGAATCTTTTTTATATGATGAATTTCTGCTCAATCCATTTGCACACTATTTTGTCTATGAAATCAACCATAGTGTTGTTGGTTACATTGGATATCGTGCTATTGATGATCAATCTGAGATGATGAATTTTTGTGTGGATCCTGTGTATCAAGGTAAGAAAATTGGATCAGAGATTTTAGCGTATACGATCGACTATTTAAAGTCATTAGGTGTAAAAACCATTCTTTTAGAAGTCAGAGTATCGAATGAAAAAGCAATTAAAGCATATGAAAAATTTGGCTTTAAAAAGAGTCATATGCGTGAAAAATATTATGGAAATGAAGATGCATATGTCTTTATTAAGGAGGTATAGCCATGGTGATATTAGCTGTTGAATCATCGTGTGATGAAACAAGTGTTGCACTTGTTGAAGACGGGAAAAAGATTTTATCACACATCATATTATCACAAATGGATATACATGCTATCTATGGTGGTGTTGTTCCTGAAATCGCATCACGAAACCATGTTGTACATATGACAAGAGTTTTTGAACAAGCACTTAAACAAGCAAATATCGATATTAAAGATATTGATTTGGTTGCAGTCACACAAGGCCCTGGACTTATTGGATCACTATTAGTAGGTATTAATGCAGCAACTGCATTTGCGTTCGCACATCAAAAACCGATTATTGGTGTTAATCATTTAATTGGTCATATCTATGCAGCATCAATTGAACATGAGATGAAGTTTCCTGCACTCGCACTTTTAGTCAGTGGAGGTCATACAGAACTTCTATATATCAAAGATCACATGGATATTAAATTACTAGGGACAACCCTTGATGATGCAGTCGGTGAAGCATACGATAAAGTTGCTCGAGTTTTAGGACTACCTTATCCTGGTGGTCCAGCATTAGATAAACTTGCAGCTTTGGGCAGTGATACTTACCATTTACCAAGACCCTTTTTAGATAAGAGAGAACATAATTTTAGTTTCTCTGGTTTAAAAAGTGCAGTCATTAATTTAATCCATAATGCAGAACAACGAAAAGAAGAGATTAGAGTTAATGATATGTGTGCATCTTTTCAAGCAAGTGTTTTAGATGTTTTAATTGAAAAAACAAAACATGCTGCAGAAACTTATGATGTGAAGCAAATTATTCTTGCTGGTGGTGTTGCAGCAAACAAGGGACTAAGAAATCGTATTTTTAAAGAGATTTCTAACTATGACATCATTATTCCAAGTATGGAGTATTGTACTGATAATGCAGCGATGATTGGTGTAGCAGCATATTATCAATACCAAAAATTTGGTGCATCCAAGGATTATTTACTCAGTGGATATTCAACAATGAGTTTTGAAACACTCGAAAAGAAATAACTTAAGCACTCCATGCTTAGGTTTTTTTTACGAAAGATTATTGAAATAAAGTATTGATATTCTTTTTATCGCATTCACTTGCGAAAATCTTGTATTTTTGACGATAAAAGACTATGATATTATCAAAAGGAAGTGATTTAATGAAATTTTTATTTAAATTGATTTTTATCCCTATTATAACGATTGTAATCATTCCGTTAATCTTTCTTGCTATCACTTATAAGAGTGTAGAAATTCCTGTTGATGATTTTGACACAACTGGAACTGCTATAAACCTATCGGATATGGTAAATGATGAATTTGATGCGTTTTTAGAAAATCCAAGTCATGATAGTGACTTTAGTGTCAGTCTTTCTCAAGCAGATATAAATGGCATTCTACTTAACCAATTTAGAGAAATGAATGCGGAATATCTTGATGAAAATGCAGAAGATGATGACCGCTATTACGTCATGAAAGAACCTATGTTTGGATATCAAGGATCTTGGATAAGATTTAAAGATGATACGATTGAAATCGAATCAGGTATTCATGCATTTGTTTCAAGTTTTACATTTAAAACACGCCTACTTCTAACCTTTAAAGCAACCATTGATACTGATCAAGTTATCTTAAAGTTAGATAAGTTAAATGTAGGTAATTTACCACTTGCTTGGTTATTCGGACCTGTTGATTGGGCATTTGAAAAAGCAACTGGCGAATCTATTGAAGTCATGATTAATGACCAACTAGGTGGACTAGCAACATTTGATCCAAAAACAAGAGAAATTAAGATGGAAGTGAATGACCTCGTTCAAGAAGCTTTCGCTGATGATGAAGAAACCAAAGTATTAGTTAATTCATTACTTACATTTGTTCGTGAAAACGAACTTGTC
>SBGC01000140.1 GCA_006226985.1 Bacillota bacterium
AAAGAAGCAGCACTACATAAAGGAGTTACAGATCCAATGGCAGGAGATGTTGATTTTCTTCTTATGCCCCAAATCGAATCTGGAAATGTTTTTTACAAAAGTATGATGTTTTTAGCTAATGCAAAAAGCGCAAGTGTTATTGCAGGTGCTAAACGACCCATCGTCTTAACATCGCGTGCAGATTCTAAAGAAAGTAAATTTTATTCAATAGCATTATCACAACTGATTGCAAACACATAAAGGATGTGACACTATGATTGTACTTAATGGGAATTCATTAACACTTCATGATTTAAAGAAAATTGCAAGAGATTATGAAAAAGTTGACATAGACACGCTTAGTAAAGAGCTCGTTTTAAATGCGAGCCTTTTTGTTCAAGATGTTGTAGAAAAAGGTGATCCAGTCTATGGTATTAATACAGGGTTTGGTCATCTTGCACATGTAACCATTGATAAAAAGGAAGTCAACAAATTACAAGAAAACCTCTTAGTATCACATGCGTGTGGTGTGGGAGAACCACTACCCATTGAAACAGTAAGAGCGATGATGGCTTTAAGAATTAATGCACTGATTAAAGGTTATAGTGGCATTCGTCTTGAAACAATCATGAAGATGATTGAATTACTTAATTTAAATATTATTCCTGTTGTTTTTGAAAAGGGTTCACTTGGTGCAAGTGGAGACTTAGCGCTTTTATCCCATATGAGCTTACCCCTCATCGGTTTAGGAGAAGTTTATTTTCAGGATGTTCGTATGGATACAAAACATGCATTTGAAAAAGCAAACATTAAACCACTTCCTCATCTACATGCTAAAGAAGGTTTATCACTCATTAATGGTACACAAGCAATGAGTGCGATTGGTGGTTTAGTCCTATATGATACAATTCATTTACTAAAATTAGCCAACTTATCTGTTTCTTTAACGATGGAAGGACTTCATGGTTTAACGAAAGCATTTGATCCACGCATTCAAGTAATTAGAAATCAAAAAGGACAAATGAAAGTAGCGGAAGAAATTCTTTTAAACTTAAACAACAGTACGTATGTTAAAGATCAAGATGGTAAAAGAGTTCAAGATGCATACTCCATTCGTTGCACACCACAAGTACATGGAGCTTCACTCGATGCTATACATCATGTGCTTGATATCTTAGAAAATGAAATGAATGCTGTAACAGATAATCCAATCATCTTTACAGATAGCAAAGAAGCGATTAGTGCAGGTAACTTTCATGGACAACCTTTAGCATTAGCTTTTGACTATTTAGGAATTGCAATCAGCGAACTTGCGAATATTAGTGAAAGAAGATTGGAAAGACTTGTTAATCCTCATCTAAACCAAGGCCTACCTCCGTTTTTAGCGAAATGTTCCGGTTTAAACTCAGGATTTATGATTGTTCAATATACAGCAGCATCACTAGTGAGTGAAAATAAAGTTTTATCTCATCCAGCATCTGTGGATTCTATTCCATCATCAGCTAATCAAGAAGATCATGTATCCATGGGATCGATATCTGTTCGAAAGGCAAAATCAATCTTAGATAATGCAAGAAAAGTGATTGCTATGGAAATGTTTACTGCATGTCAAGCAATTGACTTAAGAGAAAAGGCTCAACTAGGCGACATAACAGGTAAGGCATATGCATATATTAGAAAACATATTCCATTTATAGAGCATGATGAGATGATGTACCCTCACCTACATATGATTGAAAACATCGTGAAAAGCGAGGAATTTTACAATGCTGTTTTTGGAGGCGAAATAAGATGAATCATCCGTTTGTGATTAATATCGAAACGATTTTTTCAACACTTCCTGAACAAAAAAATAGATTTTTAAATCATGTGAGACGTGCGCCAAAAAGAGAATCAAAACTATCAGAAAAAGACTTAGAAATGGCTTTACTCAATGCTTTAAGATATGTTCCAAAAAACTGGCATGACGAACTTATCCCAGAATTTTATGATGAATTATTAACCAGAGGACGTATTTATGGTTATCGTTTTATACCTGACCAAAAAATTGTTGGAAAACCAATCGATTCATATCTAGGACAGACCATAGAAGGGAAAGCTATTCAAGTGATGATTGATAACAATCTTGACATAGATGTCGCGCTTTACCCTTACGAACTTGTGACATACGGTGAAACCGGTCAAGTCTTTCAAAACTGGATGCAATACCATTTAACAAAAAAGTATTTAGAAATCATGACAGATGAGCAGACACTCGTTTTAATGTCTGGCCATCCTCTTGGACTATTTAAATCAAGCAAACAATCACCACGTGTGATGATCACCAATGGACTCATGGTAGGTCTTTATGATAACCAAGATTCGTTTAATCGTGCACAAGCATTAGGTGTTGCTAACTATGGTCAAATGACTGCAGGAGGTTTTATGTACATCGGACCTCAAGGTATCGTTCATGGTACTTATAATACGTTACTTAATGCAGGTCGATTAAAACTAAACTTAAAAGATAAAGAAAATTTAGCCGGTAAATTATTTGTATCATCAGGTCTTGGTGGTATGAGTGGTGCACAAGGTAAAGCCATTGAAATTGCAGGTGGAGTTGGGATAATTGCTGAAGTTGATGCTTCACGCATTGAAACAAGATATTCACAAGGTTGGGTTAGCCTCATTGCTAAAACACCTGAAGAAGCATTTAAATTTGCTAAAGAGTTTTTATCACATAAAGAACCTAAAGCTATCGCATTTCATGGAAATATCGTCGATTTATTAACGTACGCAAATAAAGAACACATTCATATTGATTTACTATCTGATCAAACATCGTGTCATGCAGTCTATGATGGAGGATACTGTCCTCAAGGTTTATCATTTGAAGAACGAACAGAATTATTAAGACATAATAAAACCATCTTTATTGAAAAAGTCAATGAGACATTGAAAAATCACTATAACCAAATTGAACAACTTGTTAAACAAGGTACATATTTTTTTGACTATGGAAATAGTTTTTTAAAAGCTGTATACGATACAGGAATTAAATCGATATGTAAGAATCATGAAAATGATCTTGACGGGTTTGTATATCCATCATATGTAGAAGACATTATGGGACCCCTACTTTTCGATTATGGGTATGGACCCTTTAGATGGGTATGCTTATCAGGTGATCCAAAAGATTTAGACAAGACAGATCAGATGGCGATGGAAATGATTGATCCACATCGCAGATTTCAAGATTATGACAATTATGAATGGATTAAAAATGCAAAGAAAAATAAATTAGTTGTAGGAACACAAGCAAGAATCCTATATCAAGATGCATATGGTAGACTCAATATTGCATTAAAATTCAATGAAATGGTAAGAAACAAAGAAGTAGGACCGATTATGCTCGGTAGAGACCATCATGATACAGGTGGCACAGATTCACCCTTTAGAGAAACTGCAAATATTAAAGACGGCTCGAATATCATGGCTGAAATGGCAACGCATGTTGCTTTAGGGAATGCATCACGTGGCATGAGCTTAGTTGCACTTCACAACGGCGGTGGTGTAGGCATAGGAAAAGCTATCAATGGTGGTTATGGTATGGTTTTAGATGGATCATTTGAAAAGGATGACATATTAAAATCAGCAATGTTATACGATGTGATGGCAGGTGTTTCAAGAAGAGCGTGGGCGAGAAACGAACACGCCATTGAAACCGTGAAAGCCTATCATGAAATCAACAGGGAATCAGCAGTGACGATACCTTATGAAGCAGATATCCAAAAGATTAAAGACGTTATGTTGAAACATAAAAAATAAAGGAGTGATGTTATGTCCAGAATTGTCCAATGTGTACCAAATATTTCAGAAGGTAAAGATCTAGATAAAATCAATTACATCATCGAACCGCTCAAAAATCAACAGGGTTTTAAATTCATATCCGCAGAACCTGATCAAAATTATCATCGTACAGTCATTACATTAATTGGTGATCCAGAAGAAATGATTGAACCATTGATGACATTTATTAACCGCGCTAGAGAAACCATCGATTTAAATCATCATCAAGGTGAGCATCCACGTATGGGTGCGGTAGATGTGTTACCTTTTATTCCGATTTCTGGTATTCAGATTGAAGAATGCATACACTATGCAACATTGATTGGTGAAAAAATAGCTGCTCAATATGATATCCCAGTCTTCTTATATGCTAAAGCAGCAAAACAACCTAACCGTATTAATTTACCTGATATCCGCAAAGGTGAATTTGAAGGTATGAAAGAAAAAATAAAAGAAGAACAATGGAAACCAGACTTTGGTCCACAAGCAATTCATCCAACATTTGGATGTATTGCAGTAGGTGCAAGAATTCCACTCATTGCATATAACATTGATTTAGATACACAAGATGAAAAAATAGCAAATTCAATCGCAAAAGCGATTAGACAATCATCTGGCGGATTCCAATATATTCAAGCAGGACCCGCATATTTAGAAGATAAAGGATTTGTTCAAGTCACGATGAATATCTTAGATTTTAAAAAGAATCCGATGTATCGCATTTTAGAAACTGTCAAAATGGAAGCAAAAAGATATCATGTAAACGTTATGAGTTCTGAAATTGTTGGGTTATTACCTAAGGATACCTTAACGGATAGTATTAAGTATTATGAACAAGTTCTAGGCATCGCATATAACAAAGATATGACATTTCAAGAAATCACGAATAAAGCCATCACATATATGGGTTTAAGGGATTTCGATATATATAAAATTATTGAAGCAAACCTATAAGGAGGTCACATGAAAGCAACCCTTCTCATTCAAAACATTAAAACGATTTATACGCCTGTAGCAACCCCACCGGTTCATGGAAAGCACATGAATAAAATAAAAGAAATTCATCAAGGTTTTATTGCTATTAAGGATTCGACTATACTCGATTTTGGAGTTGGTGATGGAGACAAATATATTGATAACCACACCATTATTCATAATGCAAATCAAACGATTGTTGTTCCTGGATTTATTGACTCTCATTCACACTTGGTTCATGCAGGTTCGAGAGAAGATGAGTATGAAAAACTTAATGAAGGTGTTCCATATCTTGATATTTTAAAAGACGGTGGCGGTATTTTAGGAACTGTTGAAAAAACTCGGAAAGCGTCATTTGAAGCCCTTTATCAACAAGCTATGAAGTCACTCGATCACATGTTAAGTTATGGTGTAACAGTTTTAGAAGCGAAGTCAGGTTATGGCTTAAATTTCGAAAACGAAGTTAAGCAACTTGAGGTCGCTAAACAACTTGAACTAGCTCATCCTATTTCTATTCAACATACATATATGGGGGCACATGCTATTCCAAGTGAGTTCAAAGATGATCGTGAAGGATACATCTCAACACTCTTAGAAGACATGAAAAAAATCAAAGAATTAAGACTTGCAGGAGCAGTTGATGTCTTTTGTGAAACAGGTGTTTTTTCATTGATGGAAGCACGTAGAATTTTATCAAAAGCTAAAGACTTAGGATTCATTATTAAGATGCATGCAGATGAAATCCATCCACTAGGTGGAGCTGGTTTAGGTGTTGATCTTCATTGCTCATCAGTTGATCACTTAATGGCGATTAGAGATGAAGACATTGAAAAATTAGCATATTCCAACACCATTGCAAATTTACTCCCAGGTACATCTTTCTACTTGAAAAAAGGATATGCACAAGCACGAAAAATGATTGATGAAGGTGTAGCAGTAAGTATTTCTGGTGATTATAATCCTGGTTCGTGTCCAACGGAAAACTTCCAGTTCATCATGCAACTTGCTTCAAGAGAACTCAAGATGACACCATATGAAATACTCAATGCTGTAACCATTAATCCTGCATATCATCTCGGACTCAGTGCAACGCATGGCTCAATTGAAATTGGTAAATATGCAAATCTTGTATGTCTTGATGCACCTAATCTACCTTATATTTTCTATCACTATGGTATCAATCATACAAAAGATGTTTATATTGAAGGCAAACGTGTTGTGTATCAAAAACAGATTGTGAGGTCATAACTATGAAACTTATAGATAATAAAGTTATTGAATTTATCGAACAAGTTGACTCTAAATCACCAGCTCCAGGTGGTGGTTCGGTATCAGCATTATGTGGTGCGATTGGTGCTTCACTTATTCGCATGGTTGGTCATTTAACAGTCGATAAAAAGAAATTTAATGCACTTGATTCAAAAATCCAACTTGAGTTTAAAAGTACACTTTCAGAACTATTAATGATAAAAGAACAACTTATTTTATTGGTCGATAAAGATACGGATGCATTTAACATGATTTTAAAAGCATACGCACTACCTAAAACAACAGATTCAGAAATAAACATCAGAAAAGAAGAAATTCAAGTTGCAACACTTGAAGCAATCATGGTACCACTTAAAGTTGCAACGCTTTCCATGAGTGCACTTAATCATTTAGATACGATTTTACAAAATGGTAATAAATCAGCCATTTCAGATTTAGGTGTAGCTATACTTACACTTATAACAGGTGTTGAAGGAGCTGCCTTAAACGTTTTAATTAACTTATCCGGATTAGAAGATCGTATTGCTGCACAGCAATTTAAAAATCAGGTTGATGAACTTCTAAAAAAAGCCCACCTTAAAAAAGATGAGCTTCTACCTAAGATTTATCAACAATTACTTAATTCATAGACATAAAAAAAGGAATCCGCGATTCTTTTTTTGTTTAAGCAAAGAATTTCACACGACCATAGAGAATTACAGATACGATATCAATAATCCAGAGAATCGCAAATCCTAATACAATCCAAAGGATACCAACAACAAGCATGGTATTATCTTTTCTGTCAATACCTTTAGCAATACGATAAATACCATAAGCAATGCCATCTATCGCAGGTAAAGCAAGAATCAGTTTAATTAAAAAAGGTAAATCATCATAAGCTTTTACTAAATCTCTCATTGAACAACCTCCTTTGTCTTTATACCTTAAGTATACACTCATTAAATTTAATTTCAAGTATTGCAAATTTTAATCAAAGATTACTATCAAAAAAGACTTGATTATATTTCAATATACTTTCGTTCTAAAAGATGTTGACAGCGCTTTCATTATTCGTTTATAATGGATATGTAGATTCGATACAGAGGTGCGATTTATTGTGTACTTTTATCACGAAAAGAATGGACGTTCATGTGATTAAAGGAAGGAATACGTCGCCGAAAGCTTAATTTTGTCCAACCTTAAGCTTGGTGAATGAGGATACACTTCATTCATTGCCATTTTGTGTGAAAAATGGAGAGCTGTTTTTTATAACAGTTCTCCTTATTTTTTTGAAAGAAGAGGAAAAATCATGATTAGAAAAATGAACATTGGTGACGTAAGATCTTATACAAGAATCATTACACAAGAAGACGTTTTAAAATTTGGTGAGTTAACAGGTGATATGAATGATACCCATTTCAATGAAGCCTATGCTGCAACCACAATTTTTAAAAAACCGATTGTACACGGTATGCTAATTGGATCACTATTCAGTAAAATATTTGGGTTAGATTATCCAGGCGAAGGAACGATTTATTGTTCCCAATCACTCATTTTTAAGAAACCGGTATATCCCAACCAAACTTTAATTGTTAAAGTAACGGTTAAAGATATTGTTCTAGAAAAAAATCGCGTGATTTTTACAACAGAAATACTTAATGAGCAACAAGAAGTTATGCTCACAGGTGAAGCGATGCTTATGCCAAGAAAAGAGGTTCATCATGAATAAATGGATTGATAAAGAAACTTTTATAAAACTCTTAAAAGATGGTCAATCGATTATGTTTGGTGGGTTCCTTGCATGCGGAACACCAGAATTACTCATTGATTGGATTATGGAATCACATGTTAAAGATCTAACCATGATTGGTAATGATGCTGGATGGCCAACAAAAGGTATTGGGAAATTGATTGCGAATAATCAAGTAAAAAGAATTATTGTCTCACATATAGGTACAAATCCAGAAGCAGGAAAAAGAATGCATGATGGAAACCTTATCGTTACTCTTGTCCCACAAGGATCTCTTATTGAAAAAATTAGAGCATTTGGTGCGGGGTTAGGTGGTATCTTAACTCCTACGGGTTTTAAAACAATCGCAGAAGAAAATAAACGAATTATTGATGTTCAAGGTGTTTCCTATTTATTAGAAGAACCTCTCGGTGCAGATATTGCCATTATTGAAGCAAGACAAGCAGATGATAAAGGTAATTTAGTATATGACAAAACAGCTAGAAATTTCAATCCTGTGATCGCTACTGCTGCAAAAACAGTCATAGCATGTACAAAAGAAAGAGTGTCACATATCGATCCTGAGTGTGTCATTACACCACATATATTTATCGATTTCTTAGTGAAGGAGGATTAATCATGGAAGCTAAAGATATTATTGCTAAACGCATAGCGATGGAACTAAAGGATGGCGACCTCGTTAATCTTGGTATTGGTCTTCCACTAGGTGTTGCTAATTATATTCCCGAAGGTATCGAAATCTTTTTACAAAGTGAAAATGGAATTATTGGATTAGGACCTTTAGCAGAAGGTGATGATATCGATCATCATTTAACAAATGCTGGAGCGCAGCCTTCAACCATATTACCTTATGGAATGTATTTTGATACAGCAACTTCGTTTGGCATTATCCGTGGTGGCCATGTGGATGCAACCATTTTAGGCGCACTTGAAGTGGATCAAGAAGGATCACTTGCATCATGGATTATTCCAGGAAAACTTGTTCCTGGTATGGGTGGTGCGATGGATTTAGTTGTTGGTGCAAAGAAAGTGATTATAGCAACTACACATACAAACAAAGGTGTTTCAAAGATTAAGAAGAAGTGCAGTTTACCTTTAACAGCATATGGTCAGGTCAACTTGATTGTTACTGAACTAGCTGTGATGGAAGTTAGAAAAGATGGATTGCACTTAATTGAAAGACATCCTGATGTCTCTATTGAAGAAATTATAAACAATACTGAAGCTGACCTCATTATAAACGACGTCAAGCTCATGAATATATAGGAGAAACATATGAAAGTTGTTCATAAATTACGTTTATCGTTAGCAGATGCACACTACGGTGGAAACCTTGTTGATGGGGCTAAAGTATTAGCATTATTTGGTGATGTAGCAACCGAACTTCTCATTATGACAGATGGAGATGAAGGTTTGTTTAGAGCATATGAAAAAGTTGATTTTTTAAAACCTCTTTATGCAGGAGATTTTATTGAAATTCATGGTGAAATTATTCATTATGGAAACACATCCAGAAAGATGCATTTTTCATGTTTCAAAGTGATTGCATCTCGACCAGATATTAGTCCTTCAGCAGCTGATGTTTTAAAAGAAAAAGAGTTAACAACAGAAGCATGGGGAACATGTATTGTACCACAAGAAAAAAAGAGAGTTCATCATGAATAAGCTTATTATTACGTGTGCTATATCGGGTGCTGAAGTTACAAAGAAAGAGCATCCTGCTATTCCATACACCATTGAAGAAACCGTTGAACAAGCATATCTTGCATATAAAGCAGGTGCATCAATCATCCATCTTCACGTGAGAAAAGATGATGGCACACCTACACAAAGTAAAATCAGATATGAAAAAACGATGAAGGCTATTCGAAAGAAGTGTCCTGATGTCATTATTCAACCATCGACTGGTGGTGCTGTTGGTATGTCTCGTAAAACACGACTTAAGCCAACAGAACTTCCAATTGAGATGGCAACACTTGATTGTGGAACACTTAATTTCGGTGGCGATGACATTTTTGTAAATACAGAAAATGATATTAAATTCTTTGCGAAAACGATGAAAGAAAAAAATATTTTTCCTGAACTCGAATGTTTTGAAAAAGGACATATTGATACTGTTCTACGTCTATACAAAAAAGGGTTTATGTTTGATCCTCTGCATTTCAGTTTTGTACTGGGTGTCAATGGTGGAATGACTGGAGAAGAAAGAGATTTTCATTTTATGAGAGAATCGATTCCTGAGCATGTAACCTATAGTGTAGCTGGCATTGGACGTTATGAATTTAGTCTTGCTGAGTTATCGATAAAACATGGTGGTCATGTACGAGTTGGTCTTGAAGATAACATCTATATTGAAAAAGGTGTACGTGCTAAAGATAACAAAGAACTTGTTGAAAAAGTTGTTGAAATTGCAAAGAGATATCACCGAGAAATCGCATCACCAAAGGAAGCTCGACAAATCCTTGGTATAAAGGAGTTTAACCATGAAAGCATACTCTAGATATGGTACACATCGTGTAATCGAACCACAAGGTGTATTGCCACAAGCAGCTTTAAAAATAGATGCAACACCTGTGTGTTATCCTCCAGAATGCTTAATCGATGTCGATATATTAAATATTGATTCTGCATCATTTCATCAAATCAAGCAGGCATGTCAACACGATGAGAACAAAATGAAAGAAATGATTTTAAATATTGTAAAGAATCAAGGAAAGATGCAAAATCCTGTAACAAAAAGCGGTGGGATGCTTATTGGAAAAGTCATTGAAAAGGGAAACGATTTTCATCACCCAGATTTAAATGTGGGTGATAAAATTGCAACATTAGTATCCTTATCATTAACACCTCTTATGATTGATGAAATCATATCGATTAATTTAGATAATGAGCAAGTTAACATAAAAGGAAAGGCTATTTTATTTGATTCTGGCATTTACGCCAAGATACCAAATGATTTAAATGAAAAGTTAGTATTAGCTGCCCTTGATGTATGTGGTGCACCTGCACAAGTGAAAAAATTAGCAAAGAAAAATCAAACCGTATTTATTATCGGTGCTGCAGGAAAATCGGGTTTACTATGTTCATATATGGCTAAAAAACACGTTGGACCTCATGGAAAAGTGATTGGCCTCGTTAACGAAATAGCACAAAAAGAATTACTAGAAAAACTTGGTTATGTTGATCATATCATTTTGGAAAGTGCACTTGATAGTGTAAAAGTATATGAACACGTTAATAAACTTACACAAGGAGAACTTGCTGATTTAACCATTAATGTTGTGAATGTCGAAAACACTGAAATGACATCGATATTATCAACAAAAGATGAGGGTATCGTGTATTTCTTTTCAATGGCTACATCATTCACAAAAGCAGCTTTAGGTGCTGAAGGTGTATCGAAAGATGTCACGATGATTATTGGAAACGGATATACAAAGAATCATGCAAACATTACCCTTGATTTACTTAGAGAAAATAAAGAACTTCATGACTTATTTGTGAAAAGATATGTGGGAGAGTAAAAAATGAAAAATATATTGAATGAACGACATATTGAAAGAAGATATCAATATTTTCCTCATGTAACTGATGAAGAATGGAATGATTGGAAATGGCAGACCAAGCATCGCATTAAAAACGCAGTTGAATTAAAGAAATACATAAACTTAACTGAAAGTGAAGAAAAAACAATTGAAGGTGTATTAGGTAAACTTCGCATGGCCATTACCCCCTATTATCTTTCACTTATCGATCCCATGAATCCTCATTGTCCAATTAGACAACAAGCAATACCACTAGGTAATGAGCTTTTTGTTGGAAAAAATGATTTATACGATCCACTTGCTGAAGACCATGATTCACCCGTTCCAGGACTTACACATCGTTATCCAGATCGCGTCCTCTTTTTGATCACAGATATGTGTGCGATGTATTGTAGACATTGTACACGCCGTCGTTTTGCTGGTCAAAAGGATGGAGAACAACACATCGATAACATTGATAAAGCAATTGAATATATTAGAAATCATGAAGAAATTAATGATGTATTACTATCTGGCGGAGATGCCTTCATGGCAAGTAACGAAAGAATTGAATATATCTTAAAAAAGCTTCGAGAAATTGATCATGTTCAAGTAATACGTTTTGGAACAAGAACACCTGTTGTTGTTCCACAAAGAATAACCGATGAGCTTGTAAATATGCTCAAAAAATATCATCCAATTTGGGTAAACACACATTTTAATCATCCAGATGAAATCACGCCAGAAAGTAAAAAAGCTATCGATAAAATGGTTGATGCTGGAATTAATGTGGGTAATCAATCTGTATTACTGAGAGGCATTAATGATTGTGTTTTTGTCATGAGACGCTTAGTCAAGAGTTTGGTTGCGATTAGAGTAAGACCTTATTATATCTATCAATGTGATTTATCTGTGGGTATTGAACATTTTAGAACAACCGTTTCAAAAGGTATTGAAATTATTGAAGGTCTAAGAGGACATGTTACTGGATTTGCAGTTCCAACCTTTGTCGTTGATGCACCTGGTGGTGGCGGAAAAATCCCAGTGATGCCAAATTACGTGATTTCACATGCTCCAGGAAAAATAGTTTTGAGAAACTTTGAAGGTGTTATTACAACATACAGTGAACCAGAACATTATGAATCTCATTGTGACTGTGAAGATTGTAAAACAAAGAAATTAGATGGTGTTTCAGGATTATTACATGGCGATAAACTCTCTCTTGAGCCTGAACATTTAGAGAGAAGAAAGAGAACATTAAGTGCGAAAAATCATTGATAATTATAAAACAATCGGTGTCTTTGGTTTAGCTAAAAATACAGGTAAGACAACCACACTCAACTACATGATGAGTCTTTATCAACATGCTAAAATTGGTTTAACATCAATCGGTCTAGATGGGGAAGACCTTGATCAAATTAATTACTTACCTAAACCAAAAATTCATGTAAAAAAGGGTATGATTGTTGCTACAACACAAGCTTGTCTTGAAGATACCAAAATCACATATCAACTACTAAAAAAAGTAGATCTTTTTACCGCGCTCGGTCCTGTTCGTATGATTGAAGTGCTCTCAGATGGTTTTTTAGTTGTTGCAGGTCCAACAACTAATAAAGAATTGAGATTGCTTTTAGATGTTATGAAACCTTATGTAGATAAGCTTTTTATTGATGGGGCATTTAATCGGATGACTTTTGCAAGTTTAAATCAAATTGATGCGATGGTGCTAGCAACCGGTGCTGCCGTTCATCCTTCAATGGATAAAACCATTCAACGAACAAAAGCAATTGTTGAGTCCTTCCAACTACCTATTTCACAGACATATCTATATATACCTAACACCAAAATGATTATTCATGAAAAGATCAGTGTGCATTTATTTAAACAAAAAAGCTATTCCAATTTTATAGATGCGATCAACCAATATAAAGATGTTATGGAAATGATGTACATTCAAGGAGCAATTACGCCAAGAATGGTTGATGTTTTATTAGAAAAAAGGGTTAGAAATATCGAACTTGTTATTGATGATCCGACGAAATTACTTATCTCTGATGTTTATTATGAATACTTAAAAAAATTACGCATTAATATATCAGTGATTTATCAAACAAAACTACTTTGTGTCACTATAAATCCTTTTAGACCCTCAGGGGATCATTATGATGAAAATGAGTTTCTTGACAAGATGAGAAAATCAGTGAATATACCTGTATTTAATGTATGTCAGATGGAGGTTGAACATGTCTAAATTAAATCTAAACCAAAAAGAGATTCAAGAATGTCGTATCTATGCAAAACTCGTAGCTGATGATGTTCAATCATTTATCCAAAAACATACGACTGTTGCTGTGGAAAGAACAATTCTTAGATTATTAATGATTGATGGTGTTAATGATTTTGGTGCTCCTTTAGTCAATACAATGATTGATCACATTCAAAAAGATGCTGATTTATCAAAAGGAATTTGTCATTATTTGTCTTATGCAATTCATGATACTAAAAAAACACCACAAGAAATTGCTATCCTTGTTTCAAAAGGAAATTTTAACTTATCGATATATAAAGATAAAGAAAAAAGTCCATATCTTCATGAGTTAAATCCTTTCTTTAATCAATCTCTTTTCCAAATTGGAAAGATGAAAGAGATCAGAAAAGAATGGATTAATCAAAGTCCAGTTAAGCAAACACCTGCTAAATATGTCATTGTTGCTACAGGTAATATTTATGAAGATATCAAACAAGCTGTATCTGCAGCAAAAAAAGGTGCAGATATTATCGCTGTTATTCGTAGTACAGGTCAATCATTACTTGACTACGTCCCATTTGGTGCAACCACTGAAGGTTTTGGTGGTACATATGCGACACAAGAAAATTTCAGATTGATGAGAAAAGCTTTAGATGACGTTTCTAAAGAGGAAAAGAGATATATCAAACTTGTAAATTATGCATCAGGTTTATGCATGCCTGAAATTGTTGCGATGGGTGCACTCGAGCGACTCGATATGATGCTCAACGACTCACTTTACGGTATCATTTTTAGAGATATTAATATGAAAAGAACACTTGTTGATCAATACTTTTCACGCGTGTTAAGTGCATATGCTGATATTATTATAAATACCGGTGAAGATAATTATTTAACAACATCAGATGCTTATGATCATGCGCATACTGTTTTAGCATCACAGTTTATCAATGAACAATTTGCAAAAAACGCTTTAATGCCTGAATCACTCATGGGTCTAGGGCATGCTTATGAAATTGACCCTAATCTAGAGAATAGTTTTTTGTATGAACTTGCTCAAGCTGAAATGGCCAGAGAAATATTTCCAAATGCTCCTCTAAAGTATATGCCACCAACGAAACATATGACCGGAGATATTTTTAAGGGAACTGTTCAAAATGCATTATTCAATATTACAGCTGTAACGACCAAACAATCCATTCACTTATTAGGTATGATGACAGAAGCTATTCATACCCCTTTTGTCAGTGATCGTGCTTTAGCTCTTGATAATGCAGCATACATTGAAAAAGCTTTTAAAAATTTTGGTGATGAAATCCAATTTAAACCAGATGGCATGATTGTAAAACGTGCATCAGAAGTTTTAGAAAAAGCACATACTTTGTTAAAAGAAATCAAAGATGATGGTTTATTCAAAACACTTGAAAAAGGTGTCTTTGCTGGTATATCTCGACATGAAGATCAAGGCAAAGGATTAAAAGGTGTCTATGTTAAACATAAAGACTATGAAAATCCTATTTTAGATGTGTTACTCAAAGATTTAAAGGGGGTATATCATGGATAAAAAATTGATTAGACCTTATGGTGATACACTTAATGATGGAAAAGTACAATTAAGTTTCTCATTACCTATTCCATGTAATGCACTTGGCGAAGAAGCAGCAAAAACATTTGCAAAACACATGAATCTTTTTGATCCTCACGTTGTTCATAGTGCACCGCTTGGCGATTCCTTTAGTTTTTACATCGTTTATGGAACAACCAATCATCATGTTGATTTAAACAATGTTGAAGTAGTTGAAGTTGATTCAACATCGAGATCAAAAGAAGAAATCGAAGTCTTTATTGAAGAAAACTTTAGTGAACCACTTGTTTTCATTGGTGCATCGACAGGTACAGATGCACACACTGTTGGCATTGATGCGATTATGAACATGAAAGGCTACAATGGAAACTATGGCCTTGAACGTTATAAGGGCATTAAAGCGATTAATTTAGGTGGACAAGTTGAAAACGAACAACTACTAGAAGAGGCATTAAAACATCAAGCAGATGTCATCTTAATTAGCCAAACAGTCACACAAAAAGATATACATATTCAAAACTTAACGTCATTTATTGAGCTACTAGAAGCTGAAAATGTAAGAGATCAATTCATCGTCATCATTGGTGGACCACGAATTAGTCATTCATTAGCGAAAGAGCTTGGGTATGATGCAGGTTTTGGTCCAAAAAAATATGCCTTTGATGTGGCAAGTTTTGCAGTCGATGCATTAAAAAATAAACGAATTAAACTTAAAAAATAACAAGCGATATGCTATAATCAAAGTAATCACATGTATGGTGTTTAATTAAACATAACAGGGAATCAAGATAAGCTTGAGCTGTCCCAGCAACCGTGAGACGGACGAAATGCAATAACCACTGAGCAATTGGGAAGGTGCATAGTAGATTGATGTCGAGCCGGGAGACCTACCACACATTGATAAATAAACAAAAGTCTCCTGGGTCAGAGATGGGCGCATTTTTCATTTTTTGCTGCTCACCACCTAGGTACAAGACAGAAAAGGAGAAGCAAAAATGAAAAAGGCATTATTTATTTTGGCATTAGGATTTCTATTTTTAGGCTTTCTTGGAGCATGTACTCCTAAAGCTGAAAGTGATGGAACCATCACGATTACCGTTCTGGATATTAACGGTGAACAGCTCGGTTCAAAGGAAGTAGATTTTTACAAAGGTGACACATTTGTTCAGGTTTTAGAGAGAAGCGATATGGACTTTGTTTTCTCAGCACCTGGCGAATATGGTGTCAGTGTATTAGAAATACTCAATACAACACTTGGTGATACAGAGTATTGGAGTCATAGTATTAATGGCGACTATTCAATGACAGGTGTTAGCAGTCAAGAGTTTGCTGATGGCGATGTATTTACATTCCAAGTCATTGACTGGACCGTTTCATGAGAAAAGAGCTAGATAAGCTCATTCAGATATCGATGATGACATCCATTGTTGTCGTCTTAGAAAAAGCATTAGAAGGCATTCCAAATGTGCAACTTACTGTTGTTTTGTTAATGGCTTTTATTTACTTTCTAACACTACCTGAAGCGCTTCTTTTAGCAACTGCATACACATTATTAGACATCCTTTTAGGAGGAATTTCCCTATATGCAATTCCCATGATTATCGCATGGAACTTTTTTGCGCTTATTGTATACTTAGCCAAAGGTAAGTTAAAAACATTACTTATCATTGGCTTCATTTATCCCATATTCTATTCAATCCTTTTAGGCTTACCATACATTTACTCACTGAATCTTGATATCAGAGCATATTTTATTGCAGATATACCATTTACACTCGTATTTATGATAGCTAATGTTCTAACGATTATATGGCTATATCCGATTATTACAAAGACACTTTCTAATTACATAGGAGTTAACAAATGAAAATTTACACAAAACGTGGCGATCAAGGTCAAACTGATTTGCTTACGAAAAGAGTAAAAAAAACAGATCAACATATCGCAGTTAATGGTGCAATCGATGAAACGATGGCTTTTATTCTCATGTCTAAACATGATATATCAGAACAAAATGTCATTGTAGATCTCGATATCATTCACGAAGATTTGTTTCAAATGGCTTATGAAATAGCTTTAAATAATGAGAACAAATATATCATTACGAAAGAACGTGTTGAGTGGATTGAATCGCGTATTGATTTTTATGACGACATGTTAAAGCCACTTTCAAAATTTATAAAGCTAGATCAAACAAAAGCTGCATCATGGCTAAACATCATCCGTGTAACATCGAGAAGAGCTGAAAGAGAGATTGTAAAATTATTAGAAGAACAACCGTTAAATGATTACTCGCTTAAATACATGAATAGACTATCCGATTATATGTTTACACTTGGAAGATATTTCGATGAAGTGAAAAAAGGAGTATAAGTATGAACAAGATAAAAGTGATTATATGGGGTTTTGGTGCAATGGGACGAGGAATGGCAGAAATGCTACTCCAAAAAAAAGGTGTTGAAATCGTTGGTGTATGTGATATTAATCCCAATTATATTGACAGAGACATTAAAGACATATTAAGGGTAAATTCAAGTCATCCTGTTGTAAAAGTTACAAGTAATATTGATCAATTGTTAAACACTAAAAAAGCTGATGTTGTTTTGCTCGCAACAGACAGTTTTGTTCAAGGTGCATATGATAAGATTGTGAAAATTATTACAGCAAAAATTAATTGTATTAGTACAGCAGAAGAAATGTCTTATCCTAAAGCAAGTCAACCAGAATTAGCAAATCAACTGGACATTATTGCAAAAGCAAACGGTGTAACTGTTCTAGGGACAGGCATTAACCCAGGTTTTATCATGGATTTATTGGTGGTTGCCTTAACAGGAACCATGGCAGATGTGAAGCATATTGAAGCGAAACGTGTCAACTCATTATCACCCTTTGGTCCTGTCGTTATGCATGAACAAGGTGTAGGTATTACCTTAGATGAGTATAACTTTAGAATCGCAGAAAATAATTTGGCTGGTCATGTTGGTTTTAAAGAGTCAGTTAACATGATTAGTGACGCACTTGGTGTGAAAATTGATGTATTTAAACAACAAATGGAACCGATTATAACCAATGTAGATCGCAAATCGACATATGGTGAAGCTAAAGCAGGCACACTTGCAGGTATTAACATGACAGGACAAGGTTTAGTTGGTGGAAATGTCTTTATTGATATGATCCATCCGCAACAAATAGAACCTGAAGTTGAAGGTACTCAAACAGGTGACTACATCAATTTAACGGGAACACCCAATATTCATATGGCGATTAACCCTGAAGTTGATGGAGGCATTGGTACGATTGCTATGTGTGTCAATATGATTCCACATGTCATTAATGCCAGACCAGGTTTAAAGACAATGATCGATTTACCAGTTCCAAGAGCAATCCTTGGAGATATGCGTGATTTAATCGAAAAAGACTGATAGGAAATCTTCGGATTTCCTATTTTTTTTAAAAATACGCACATATACGCCTATACACACGCATGAAAAAATGGTAAACTAGATATGTAGTAAGCGCTTCCATAAAAACGTCTTTTTTTCTATGAAATGAGGAGATCTTCATGATTAAAAAAAATAGTTTTGTTCAAATTTATCAAGTTGTCTTGTCAAGCCTTGAAAGAGCAGGTCATTTGCCTGCTGATACGAAAGAGGTTCCTTTTGAAGTTCGCATGAAAGGTAGACTCCTTCAAGATGCAGAGTTAGGACAAAGAGTATCCATTGAGACACCAACAAAACGCATCGAATCGGGTATTCTCATTGCAGTCGAACCACACTATGATCATCATTTTGGTCACTATGTTGAAATACTTAGAAACGTTCGAGATATTATTCAAAAAGAAACGGAGGATTTATCATGAGTTCTTCGTATAATGATTTATTAAACAAAAAAAATGAAATTATGAAAAATGCTCTGAAACTAGACTATGAAAAGTTTGAGTATGAGGGCATTGGTTTTGATTACTGCAAAATGATGGCAGATGCAAATTACACGTTAGAAGATGTGAGACAAATCCAACTCGATAACAACATCGGAAATACACCACTTATCGAATTAAAAAGACTGTCTGCCTATGCTAGAAAGTTTGCAAAACCTGGATATGGCGCAAGAATCTTTTTGAAAGACGAATCAACCAATTTATCAGGCTCTTTTAAAGCTAGACGAGCAGCTATGGCGATTCATCAAGCAAAGAAGTTAGGTTTTAAAGGTGTGATTGCTGCTACATCAGGCAACTACGGTGCTGCTGTTGCTGCACTTGCTGCAAGAGCAGGACTAAAATGTATTATTGTTCAAGAATGCTTTGATTCAAAAGGTGTAGGACAACCTGAAATTATTGAAAAAGCAAGAGCTTGTGAAGCATATGGTGCTGAAGTTATTCAATGTTCTGTGGGTCCTGAACTCTTTTATCAATTTTTAAAACTACTTGAAGAAACTAAATATTTTAACGCATCTCTTTATTCCCCATATGGCATTATGGGTATTGAAACATTGGGGTTTGAGATTGCTGAACAAATCTATCAAAAAGAACATAAATATCCTGAGGTTGTTATTTGTACAAATGCTGGTGGAGGGAATTTAACAGGAACTGCACGAGGACTCAAAAAAGCAGGAGCAGATCAGACAAAAATAGTTGCTGCTAGTGTTGATTTAACAGGTCTTCATATGGCATCTGATAAAGATTTTAATCAAAAATCATTTACAACAGGTCATACAGGATTTGGTATTCCATTTACAACTTCTCCTGATCGTAGTGATGTGCCACGCAGTGCAGCAAGACCGTTGAGATATATGGATCAATATGTCTTAGTTAATCAAGGAGCAGTCTTTTTCATTACAGAAGCTTTAGCTATCTTAGAAGGTATGGAAAGAGGTCCAGCAGGAAACGTTAGTTTAGCTGCAGCTTTTCATCTTGCACAATCATTACCGAGTGATCACATCGTTGTTGTTCAAGAAACAGAATATACAGGTGCTGGTAAACATATGAATGCGCAAGTCTCATTTGCAAGTGATCGAGGTATTGATCTTACCCTTGGTAATCCTCTTGAGGAAAAACCAGGTAAAAATATGATTTTCCCCTCATCAGGAAGCATGATTAAAACAAAAGAAATTCCTATGGATGATTTAAGAAAAAGTTACTTAAAGAAATTCAAAGATGTACTACTTTTTGATCAAGATTACTACTATTTAAAAGAAGAACTCAATTGTGAAATCGAACATATCAAACACTTAATGGAGGAAGTTTATGAAGCAAAGAAATGATGATTTTTTAGAAAGAAGAAAGCATTTAGAAAACATGTCTGATCAACAATTGAAAGACTACTTTTATGAATTAACAGATAAAATTGTTGACCCTTTATTAACATTAGCATATGACTATACAACACCAGCGATTGAACGCAGTGTTTTAATGCGCATGGGATTTTCAAGTTTAGAGTCTAAAACAATCGTTGATCGTCTATTTGAACAAGAATTACTTTCATATGGTGCTGGGCATATCGTTTATATATATGCAAACATACATCATCTATCGATCAGAGAAGCTGGTCTAAAAATACTTGATGAACACGATTTTAAAAACATCAAGGAGCGACTTCTATGAAACCAAATGAAAAATTAGATATTAGAAATATCTTAAAAGATTTAGAATCTTATCGTCCGCGAAGAAGAGGATGGATTTGGAGAGAAAAACAAGAAATGGATATTCATCCTTTTCATTATGTACAAGCAAGCCCATCACTTAAAAATTATATTGCTCTCCCCTCAGCAAGACATTTAAATCATATTGATCCACAACCGGATGCGACAATTACGACAGAAATAGCATCAGGAAGATTCGAAGATGATATTAGAAGAATGCGTATGGCTGCATGGCATGGAGCTGACCATATCATGGTTATCAGAACTGCAGGTCAATCCCATATGGATGGACTGCTCGAAGGTACACCACAAGGTGTAGGTGGAGTCCCTATCACACGAAAACAAGTCAGAGCACAACGAAAAGCACTAGACTTTATTGAAGATGAAGTGGGTAGACCCATCAATTACCATTCATACGTATCAGGTGTTGCTGGTCCAGAAATAGCAGTCATGTTTACAGAAGAAGGCGTAAATGGCGCACACCAAGACCCCCAATATAATGTTTTATATCGCAATATCAACATGGTAAGAAGCTTTGTTGATGCTGCTGAAAGTAAAAAAATCATGGCATATGGTGGTTTAGCTCAAATTGATGGTGCACACAATGCCAACGCAACCGCTAGAGATGCATGGAAAGTCATGCCAGAGCTATTAGTGCAACACGCCATCAATAGTCGCATGAGTGAAAAGATAGGCATTAAGCCCGACCTTATTTGTTTATCGACGGTTCCGCCTGCAGCACCTCCATCACCAGACCTTAAACTTAATTTACCGTATGCACTTGCACTTCGCGAATTTTTTGATAAATACAAAATGCGCGCGCAAATGAATACAAAATATATGGATTCTTCCACTCGTGAAGCAACCGTTACACATGTTTTAAACCTACTTATTTCACGATTAACAAGCGCTGATATTCAATCAACCATTACACCTGATGAAGGTCGAAATGTACCTTGGCATGTTTATAATATTGAAGCACTCGATACAGCAAAACAAGCCATGATGGGTATGGATGATCTTTTAGGTATGCTCGATTACAGAAAAGATGGCTATCTCATGAAAACAAAACGTGAAATTCAAGAACGTGCTGTCTTAATGATGGAAGAAATGATTCAAATGGGTGGTTATTTTAAAGCTGTTGAAGAAGGTATGTTTGTCGATAGTGGTCTATATCCTGAACGTCAAGGAGATGGTATCGTCAGAAAAATAGATGGTGGTATAGGTAATAACACCATCATTAAAAGACATCCCAAATACATGGCACCTGTCACAGCACATTATGGATTTAATAACATGGAACAATACGGGAAACAATATGCATCAGATCCATCATCACTTATTCATGGATCAACATTTGAAAATCCGGAATTGATTCAATATATTGATGAACTTGATGAAGAAGATAATGTTAACAACCGTTTAGACGATAATGAGAAATATCGTTTAACACATTTGTTAAAACCAGAAGTTCAATGGTTAGGTGATGGAATTATCACAGTTGATTTATTTTTCCCAACAGATGAACTTACCGCAGAAGCTGCAGCAATAGAAGCAGGGAAAAAACTTAACTTATCGAATATCGAAGTCATTCATAAAGAAGTTTTACACCCAGCTGAAGGAACCAGAATTCAATTTAAAGGTACTGTCAATTTTGATATAGATACAACAAAACTCATACTACCTAAAAAAGAAGAGTTACTTCCTGAAGATGAGATATTGGCATATGTTAAAAAGCATGGTATAAAAGTTGTTGCTGGTACAGGTGGAAGTGACGAACACAGTGTAGGTATGCGTGAAATTTTAGATATTAAACATGGTGGTGTTGAAAAATATGGTATCAACTACACCTATTTAGGTACAAGTGTTCCTATTGAAAAATTTGTGGATGCAGCCATCGAAACTAATAGTTCAGTCATTATGATTTCACTCATCATTTCACATGATGATATTCATTATAAAAATATGCAAAAACTTAATGATTATGCCATAGAAAAAGGTGTGAGAGATAAACTTATTCTAATTGCAGGTGGCACACAAGTCACTCCAGAAATAGCACTTGCACATGGTATGGATCAAGGATTTAGCAGGGGAACGAAAGGAAAAGATGTCGCTTCATTTATTGTGAAAAAGCATCGAAAAATCTATGAGAATTGATTGTTTAGTCGCTGAGATTGGAAGTACAACAACGGTTGTTAATGCGTTTATGATTCATGGTGATGACGTGAAATTTTTAGGTCGCGGCATGCATCAAACAACTGTTGATGACGACGTCAATATCGGATTAAATAATGCTATTCTAAATTTAAAAAAAGAGTTAAAAGTAGATGAACTAGTCTATGATGAACTCTTAGCCTCATCATCAGCTGCTGGTGGATTGAAAATTACAGTTCACGGTTTAGTTTATGAAATGACAGCAAAAGCTGCTAAAGAGGCTGCACTTAATGCAGGTGCTAATATTCATTTAATTACAGCAAATCGTATTGAAAAAAGTCATATTGAACAAATTAAGCAAATTAAACCAAATATGATCATTATTGCTGGTGGCACAAACTATGGAGAAAAAGAAATAGCCTTTAATAATCTCTTAGATGTCATGGATTTAGGTATACCAATTATCTATACTGGTAATATTGCCAATCATGAACGCATTCAGTCACTTCATAAATCACATATAAAAATTGTTGATAATGTATATCCACGTGTTGATGATTTTAACATTATACCGCTTAGAGAAGCGATATATGAGACATTTGAAAAAAATATCATTCATGCAAAAGGTATGAAACATATCTTTGATATGGTCAGTGATACAATCATTCCAACACCTGGCGCAGTCATGGATGCAACACTCATCCTAGATGAACTTTTTAACGGTGTCATGACGATTGATGTTGGAGGAGCAACCACAGATGTTCATTCTGTCTGTGATCCAAAAGGTGAGTTCATGAAGTATCACGATGGTGAACCTAGATTCAAACGAACTGTTGAAGGTGATCTCGGAGTTTATATAAATAGAATCCATGTCATCAATACATTTAAACCTAATGAACTTGAAAGATTGATGGGCATGTCAAAAGATGAGCTTATCATGCTTGCTAAGCAGGAACCATTTATTCCAAAAACTCAAGCAGGCATAAAGCTCTTTGAAATACTCACTAAGCAATGTGTCCATCAAGCACTTGATCGACACATAGGAGATCTAAAAAGAGTGTTCACAACCAATGGCATGAAAGTTATTCCAGATGGTAAAGATGCAACACAAGTCAAAGCGATTTTCTACACGGGTGGAGCACTTTTAAACACAACTCACAAAGATGAAATTATCACATCATACCTTGAAAAAAGCACGACGAAATTAATACCTGATCAACATGTCAAAATATATTATGATCATGATTATATCTTTGCATCGTTAGGTGTACTGGCAAGAAAGTATAGAGAACAAGCAAAAAAATTACTCTTAAAGAGCATTCGGTTTAAAGGAGATATCCATGAAACCTAAATTACATGTTTACTTAAAAAAGTATAAAGAGAATATTGAATATCTCACACACCTTACGAAAATGTATGGATTATCTGTGATGCTTGTCTCAAAAGTATTTTGTGCTGATGAAAGGTTAATTGAAGTCGTCAACAAAACAGATGTTGATATGATTGCTGATTCAAAGATTTCAAATCTTGAAAAAATTCAAACATCTAAGCCAAAAGTTCTCCTACGAATTCCCCAAAAAACAGAAGCTTTAGATGTTGTTAAATATGCCGAAATTTCACTCAATTCTGAAATTGAAGTCATCAAAGAACTCAATGAAAAGGCACGATGTTTGTTTAAAAAACATAAAATTATTCTGATGTTTGATTTGGGTGATTTAAGAGAAGGTATTTATTATACCTTTGACTATATTCCTATCGTTAAAGATATCCTTGCACTTGAACATATTGAACTTTATGGTATAGGAACAAACTTAACATGCTATGGTGGTGTCATTCCAAGTACAGAGACTTTGCATAAACTCAAAGACATCAAAGATAAGATTGAACAAACATTTTCAATCAAACTTGAATTGATTTCAGGAGGGAATTCATCAGCCTTACCGATGCTATTTAAAGAAGAATTACCTAATTTTATCAATAATTTAAGAATTGGTGAAGCGTTTGTTTTAGGTCGTGAAACAGCTTACGGAACAGCTATCCCCAATATGCACGAAGATGCGTTTGTTTTAGAAGCGGAAATTATTGAGTTAAAAGATAAACCCTCATATCCTGAGGGTGAGCTAGGCATGGATGCATTTGGTCAAAAGGTATCTTTTATCGATCAAGGGATGATCACAAGAGCTATCTTAGGTATCGGTAGACAAGAAGTTGATTGTAAACACTTAATACCTCCAAGTGATTGTGAGATTTTAGGATGTAGTAGTGATCACTTAATTTTATCTGTTCCAAAAGATAAGTATCACATAGGCGATTCCATCATGTTTAAATTAACGTATGGTGGTCTACTCAGCTTAATGACATCTCCTTATATGCGGAGGGAATATCATGAGTAACTACCGTCCAACATGGGCTGAAATTAATTTAGATTATATGTGGCATAATGTTTTAGTCGTAAAATCTAAATTAAAACAACAAAACATTATTCCAGTCATTAAAGCGAATGCATATGGTCATGGTGCAAAGGAAGTCTTTCAATTCTTAATTAGAAAAGGCATTGATACATTTGCAGTTTCACTTTTAGAAGAAGCTTTAGAACTTAGAATCATAAATCAAGATGTCAAAATCATCATGATGGGAGCAATCCTAAACGATCAATTAGAGATTGCATCAAAACATAACATTGACATCACCTTATATAGTTCACACATCATACGTGATATCTTAGCTTCAACCCATCCTCTAAACATTCATTTAAAAATTGATACAGGAATGCATCGTTATGGCTTAACGGATGAACATGAAATTCTAAATGTCATCCATGTGCTTAACAATCATCCTAAACATAAACTTATTGGTTTATATACACATTTTGCTACTGCAAATGAAAATGAAACATATTACTTACTTCAATTAGATCGATTTAAAAACATATTAACTCAGATCAAACAACAACCAAAGATGATACATATTTCTAACTCATCTTCAGCACTTAAGTATGAAAAAAACTATGCGTTTACAACACACATCCGATATGGAATTTCTTTATATGGATTAACACTTGATGAAAAAGTCGATGATTTAAAACCTGTCATGTCACTTAAATCAAAGGTTGTTCAAATCAAACAGTTAAAAAAAGATGAATATTTAGGATATGGCGCATCTTATCAAGCAAAAAAGGATGAAAGAATTGCTATATTACCTATAGGATATGCTGATGGATTTATTCGAAAGAATAAAAAAGGGTATGTAGAGATAAACAAAAAATTATACAAAATCGTAGGTATCATTTGTATGGATGCATGCTTTATCAAGGTTGATGAAACCATTCATGAAGGAGATACAGCGATTTTATTTGGTGGTTTGATCAGTACCGATGATGTTGCAAAACGTCTTAATACAATCAATTACGAAGTCACATGCCAAATCTCATCACGTGTCCCTAGAATTTATATAGAAGGAGGATTTTATGATTAACGTTAAATCTGAAATCGGGAAGCTAAAATCGGTCATTTTACATCGACCTGGAAAAGAATTAGAAAACTTAACACCAGATTTATTAGAGAAACTTCTTTTTGATGATATTCCTTATTTAAAAGTTGCTCAGGAAGAACACGATATTTTCGCAGAAACACTGAGAAAAGAAGGTATTGAAGTTTTATATCTAACAGATATGATTCGAGAAGCTTTAGAAGCCCATCCCGAAGTAAAAGGTAACTTCATCAATCAATTTATTGAAGAATCAAAAATTAAATCACAAACCATCAAGGCTGCACTCTTTAAGTTTTTTAACGATTTACCACTTATGGATATGATACACAAAATGATTGAAGGGGTAAGAACACACGAAGTTAAATTACATAATCGAAGTTCTATTATGGATATGCTAGAAGATGAATATCCATTTGTAACCGACCCGATTCCAAATATCTTATTTCAAAGAGATCCATTTGCCAGTGTGGGACATGGTGTAGCTATTGGTAAAATGTTAACACAAGCACGACAGAGAGAAACCATTTTTTCAGAGTACATTTTGACATTTCATCCACGATTCCACCATCAAAAACCACCGTTTTATTATCATCGATTAAATCGTTACCCTCTTGAAGGTGGAGATATCTTAGTCTTAACGAAAAAAATCGTAGCTATTGGTATATCCAATCGAACAGATCCTCGTGCGATTGAATATTTTGCAGAAAAACTTTTTGAAGCAAACACTGAATTTGATACTGTACTCGCATTTAATATTCCAAAAAGTAGAGCATTCATGCATTTAGATACCGTCTTTACGCAAGTAGACAAAGGAATCTTTACTATCCATCCAGGAATTGAGTCTAAGTTAACGGTATTTGAAATCATTAAGAATGAAACACGATTTACCGTTTCAAAAGTTGTTGAGTCACTCGAAGCAGTATTAGAAAAACACTTAAAAACACCGATTACACTCATTCGTTGTGGTGGTGAAGACATTATTACTTCGATTCGTGAACAATGGAATGATGGAGCAAATACATTAGCTGTTGCTCCGGGTAAGGTAATCGTCTATGATCGAAATCATGTAACAAATCAAATGCTTAGAAATGCAGGAGTCACTGTTTTAGAAATTGAATCAAGTGAATTATCACGTGGTAGAGGGGGCCCTCGTTGTATGAGTATGCCACTTGAACGCGAAGACATCGAATAACAATAGGAGAAAAATATATGAATTTAAAAGGTAGACACTTATTAACATTACTTGATTATACACAAGAAGAAATCCAGTATCTCATTGATTTAGCAGCAAGACTCAAAAAAGAAAAAAAAGAAGGTATACCACATAAAGTACTTACGAATAAAAATGTCGTTTTACTTTTTCAAAAAGACTCAACACGCACACGTTGTGCCTTTGAGGCAGGTGCGCTTGATTTAGGAATGGGAGTTACCTATTTAGGACCAACAGGCTCACAAATGGGTAAAAAAGAATCTGTTAAGGATACTGCTAGAGTTCTTGGTGGTATGTATGATGGTATTGAATTTAGAGGATATAAACAATCGGATGTCGAGTTACTCGCTGAATACTCTGGAGTCCCTGTGTGGAATGGTTTAACTGATTTATATCATCCAACACAAATACTTGCCGATTTTTTAACCATACAAGAGCACTTTAAAACATTAAAAGGGATTAAATTCACCTATTTTGGTGATGCAAGAAATAACATGGGTAATTCACTCATGATAGGTGCTGCAAAAATGGGTATGCATTTTACAGCATGTGCACCTAAATCTTTATGGCCAACAAAAGATTTAATTGACAGATGCCAAGTGATTGCCAAAACTTCAGGTGCAACACTCTCATTTACTGAAGATCCGATGATAGGATCTAAAGATGTTGATGTTTTATATACAGATGTTTGGGTATCCATGGGCGAACCACAAGAGGTATGGGATGCACGAATTAAACAACTTCATCCATATCAAGTGAACGCTAAACTTATGAAAAATGCAAAACCAACAGCCATTTTCATGCACTGTTTACCAGCGTTCCACGGTTTAGATACAGAAGTTGGTTCAGAAATTGCGAAAAACTTTGGTCATATCTATCCAGCAGTTAAGCAAGGTGAATTAGAAGTCACCGATGAAGTGATTGAATCGAAACAAAGTGTTGTATTCCAAGAAGCTGAAAACCGGATGCATACGATAAAAGCTGCTATGCTTGCATCACTCGTGGAAAAATATGAGTAGATATGTTATATCATTAGGGGGTAATGCATTAGGTAATGATGCAAAAGAACAAAAAAAATTACTTGAGCATGTAGCTAAAGCCATTTTTCCACTTATTAAACAAAATCATGATATTGTTATTGTTCACGGTAATGGACCACAAGTCGGGATGATTAACTTAGCATTTAGTGAATCAAAGTCAACACCCATAATGCCATTTGCTGAATGTGGTGCCATGAGCCAAGGATACATTGGATTTCATATTCAAAACGCGATATATAATGAAATGATAAGCAAGAAACACTATCGTCCAATTACAACACTTGTATCACAAGTCTTAGTTGATGAAAAAGATCCAGCATTTATGCATCCTTCAAAACCCATTGGTTCATTTTACACAAAAGAACAAGCAGACGAACTAACGATAAAACAAGGTTACACGATGGTTGAAGATGCTGGAAGAGGATATCGTAGGGTTGTTGCATCACCTAAACCCATTGATATTATTGAAAAATCAGCTATTTTATCACTTCTTGAACAAAAACAGATTGTCATAGCTGCTGGTGGTGGCGGTATACCTGTCATTAAAAAAGATAGCAAGTTAATAGGTGTTGATGCCGTGATTGATAAAGATCATGCAAGTGCAAAGATGGCAGAAATCATCGGTGCTGATGCATTAGTTATTTTAACTGCAGTTGATTATGTCTTTATTAACTTTAACACTCCAGAACAGAAGAAATTAGTCGATGTAACGGTTGCAGAAGTTGAAAGTTATCTAAAAGATAATCATTTCAAAAAGGGATCTATGCTTCCAAAAATCGAAGCATGTTTAAACTTTGTTAAAAAAACGAATCAAAAGGCTGTGATTGCCAATCTTGAACATGCAGCTCTGGCATTTGAACAAAAATCAGGAACAATCATTCATCCTTAATAGTTAAGGAGATACAATGAAAAAAGAAGAATTAAAAATTTGGTATGAAAAAAACAAGCTAAATCCTGATGATTTAGCATATGCGGTAGACACATTGACTGATTTTGAGAAGTTTTTAGTTATGCACAAGTCCACGACACTAGATGATCTATCGATTGATGATTTAGACGCACTTATTCAATATCTCGTTCATTCAAATCAAAACAATGTAAAAAATTTTATTGTTTTAATGCGCTATTTTAAGATGATTCATCTTCATGATCATTTTATACAGTTAACGAAGTATACAGGAGCGATTGGTGTTGTTGAATCTATCTTAAGCAAACTCGCTCGCATAGCTAATCCACTCACCACAAAAGAGATTATGGATCAGATTAAACCACCTGTACTTGGTACGGATCTTCATGAGATTACACACTTTACCGTGTCTTTTATAACATTGCTCGAAGAAAAACTTTCAGAAAGAGAACTCAGATTAGTACTTGCTGATAATCATCACCAAATACCTAAAGAAGCATTCATCGAAGAAAAAGTGTATTATGAATCAGCACCTACTCTCGAAGCGTATTTAAAAGATTTGCATCAAAGAAAAGTTACTGAATTAACTGATTTTTATAACGCTAAAAAAGTATGGTATGAGCAAGAAATCACTGAAGATGTCATTAATTACGTCAAAAGTAATCAAGAAATCATGTCTGCAGTGCTTAAAGATGATGCACTCTACATTACAAAAATACCATATGATACGAAAAAGTATTTAAACGCAGATACCATCGATGAACAAGCTTATTACTTGTGTCATTGTCCATTTGCCAGGGAAGCACTTAAACACAAGGAAATCATATCAAAGAATTGGTGTTACTGCAGTGGAGGATTTACGAAGTTTCCTTTTGATATTATATTTAATCAATCTTTGGAGATTGAACTCTTAGAATCTGCACTACACCTAGATGGTGCATGTCGATTTAAAATTGATTTAAAAAACGTTGATTACAAGAGATAACACACCAAGCGGTGTGTTTTTTTTGTAAAGAATTTGTAATATGTCTTAT
>SBGC01000146.1 GCA_006226985.1 Bacillota bacterium
TATTAAAGACAGGTGATCAAGTCGACCATAATGCATTTGGTCGAGGAGTTGTTGTTCGAGTCGATGATGATATCGCAACCATTGCATTTGCAATGCCTCATGGTATTAAGAAAATACTTGAAAGCCATCCTTCTATAAAGAAGGTTAGAAAGTAAAAAAAGATTTTATCACCTATTATAAAATGGGTGATCATATGATATTAAATGAAGAACAAAAGAAGGTCGTTCAATCAACAGAACACTTTCTTTTTTTATTAGCCGGTGCTGGGTCAGGAAAAACAAGAGTCATTGTTGAAAAGATTAAAAAACTAATTGATGAATCCATCGATCCTAAAGATATTCTTGCCATTACGTTTACACGAAAATCAGCAAATGAAATGAGAGAAAGAGTTAACAATCATGATGTACATATCCATACTTTTCATCAGTTTTGTTTAGAACAATTACGTTTAAATGAACATTATACATATAAGATTATCAATGAAGAAAGTGTTCCATTTCATCAAGATGAACGCTTAAAAATTAGTATATATAAAAATAGTCTATATCGCACTATAAAGCCAAAAATATATGATAAATATCAGACATATTTAAAAGATAACAACATCAAAGACTTTGACGATATGTTATTAGACTTCATCTTGCTTGTGCAGACGAAAAAGTATAAACCATGTTTTAAATATATCTTTATCGATGAGTTTCAAGATACGAATCTTTTACAATATGAAGTTTTAAAAAAACTCATCCATAAAGATACACATGTTTTAGCTGTTGGAGATCCTGATCAAAGTATTTATCAGTTTCGAGGAGCACATTCAAAAATCATTTCGTTATACATTGAAGAATATAAAGCAAAGACATACATGTTATCAACCAACTATCGATCAACACCTGAAATAATTAAACTCGCTAACGCCATTATTACAAAAAACAACCGGAAGTTCAAAAAGATTCTGATCACAAAACATCAACCACACATCACCCCTAAGATTATAAGACACATGAACGAAACAGATGAAAGTCATTTCATTATTAACTCAATTAAAGATCTCCACAAGCAAGGTGTAAAACTTCATCAAATCGCTATCTTATTTAGAAACCACTATCGATCTTATGAACTTAAATATCAATTAGATATACTCGATTTTCTTTATCAACATGAATCAAACCAACTCCAAAACCAAGGCATTCATCTTCTTTCTATTCATCAAGCGAAAGGTCTGGAGTTTGATGTTGTTTTTATCATTGGTTTAGAAAAATATGTCTTACCATCCGTTCACGAACATACACAAACAGAACAAGATGAAGAAAGAAGATTAATGTTTGTTGCTGTTACACGAGCGAAAAAACAACTCATCTTATCCTATGTTCAATACAATTCATTTAACATCCTTCAAAGACCATCCATTTTTATCAAGGAATGTGGACTCAAAATCCAAAAAAATAAATGAATAATGGTATAATACCATTGGGTGATTTCAATGGATATCAAAAATCGAATTACAGAGCTCATCAAGATAATCAATCAAGCTAATTATGATTACCATACACTTGACCAACCAAGAATTTCTGATCAAGCCTATGATGCATTTTTTAAAGAATTGGTTGAACTAGAAACGAAATATCCCGAATATAAAGAACTGGATTCACCGACACAAAAAGTTGGTGGAGTTGTTTTAGATGGATTTGATAAAGTCACACATCAAGTTCCGATGATGAGTCTTTCAAATGTCTTTAATGAAGAAGAATTAAGATTATTTGATGAACGTATTCGAAAAGTTATTACACATTTCACATATGTTTCTGAACTTAAGATTGATGGTTTAGCAGTTAGCCTTGTCTATGAAAAGGGCTATTTTAAACGTGCAGCAACCAGAGGTAATGGATTAGTCGGTGAAGATATAACGCAAAATGCGAAAACCATTAAATCGATACCACTTAAACTGAATGAAGCAATTGATATTGAAGTGCGTGGAGAAATCTATATGCCACATCAAAGCTTCAAGAAAGCTAATGAAGAACGTTTAGAAAATAATGAACCACTTTTTGCGAATCCTCGAAATGCAGCTGCTGGAACGATTCGTCAGCTTGATTCAAAAATCGTTAGTAAACGTCAACTTGATTGTTTCATCTATACCATTGTAAATCAAAAAGATTATGTGGATAATCAGAAATCAGCACTCAATTATTTGAGAAAACTTGGCTTTAAAGTCAATCCTTATGACAAGCATCTACAATCGATTGATGATTTAGTTCAAGAAATTAATCAATATGATCAATTAAGAAAAACCCTCCCATATGATACAGATGGTGTCGTTATTAAAGTTAATGAGTTTGATCTATATGACAAGATAGGTTTAACTGCGAAATCTCCGAAGTGGGCAACCGCTTATAAGTTTCAAGCAGAACAAGTAGAAACCATCTTAAAAGATATTACGTTTCAAATTGGTAGAACAGGCGTTGTCACACCTGTGGCTGAATTAGAACCTGTCATTGTTTCAGGTTCAAAAGTATCACGTGCAACACTTCATAATGAAGATTACATCCTATCTAAAGATATTCGAATTAATGATACTGTTTTAGTCCATAAAGCAGGGGAAATCATACCTGAAGTCATTGAAGTGGTTTTATCGCAACGAAAACATCAAGAACGATTTGTCATGATTGATACATGCCCTGTGTGTCATGAACCACTTACAAGAAAACAGGGAGAAGCGGATTATTATTGTACGAATCCAACATGTCCAGGTAAAAATGTAAATAGTCTTATCCATTTTGCATCACGTGTTGCGATGGATATCGATACACTTGGAGAAAAAGTCGTCGAAACACTTCATGAACTTGGATTTTTAAATACGATTGCAGATATTTATATACTTAAAAACTATCAAGATGAAATTAAAGAGCTTCCTGGTTTTGGTGATAAGAAAGTTGATAAATTAATTGAAGCAATCGAACAAAGTAAGAAACAACCCTTAGATAAACTACTCTTTGGTTTAGGGATTAAACATGTCGGTGCAAAAGTAGCTAAGACACTTGTTAAACATTACCCTTCGATGGATCTTCTCATACAGGCAACATTTGAAGATTTAAACCAAATCAAAGATATTGGTGAAATGATTGCACAAAGTATCGTTTCTTATTTTTCAACCCAACAAAATATTGAATTGATTGAATCACTTAAAAATATGGGTTTAAATATGCATTATGAACAAGATAACCAAGTTGTTCATATGTTTAATGATAAAACATTTGTTTTAACAGGAAAACTTGAACTATATACACGCGATGAAGCAGCAAATATCATCGAAAAATTAGGTGGAAAAGTCTCATCTTCAGTATCTGTCAAAACAGATTTTGTTTTAGCAGGTGAAGATGCAGGATCGAAATTAAAGAAAGCAAATGAGCTAGGCGTCAAAGTCATTGATGAACAGACATTTAAGGTAATGATTGATGGATTATATTAAAGTTTTTGGAGCGAGAGAAAATAATCTCCAAAACATTGACATTCAAATACCCAAAAATAAACTTGTCGTAATGACAGGTATTTCAGGTTCTGGAAAATCCTCTTTAGCGTTTGATACACTTTATCAAGAGGGTCAAAGAAGATATATGGAATCACTTTCTGCGTATGCCAGACAGTTTTTAGGAAACTTTGAGAAACCCGATGTGGATCGTATTGATGGATTGTCTCCATCGATATCGATTGATCAAAAAACAACGTCGAATAACCCACGTTCAACCGTTGGAACAGTCACTGAAATATATGATTATCTAAGACTCATTTATGCACGCATTGGTATTCCTTATTGTCCAGGAACTGATGAACCTTTAATGAAACAAACAATTGAAGAAATGACACTTCGTGTGTTAAGTTTAAAAGAAGGTAGTCGAATTTTAGTGTTATCTCCTGTTGTTGAACAACAAAAAGGAACACATAAAAAATTAGCTGAACAGTTTTTAAAAGAAGGGTTCACAAGAGCTTATGTGAATGGAGAAAGTGTCTTACTTGAAGAATTCACAGAACTAGATAAGAATAAAAAACATGATTTTTTCTTAATCATTGATCGACTCATTATCAAAGAAGGTTTAAGAAGTCGTCTATATGATGCACTAGAGCTAGCTGCAAAACTTGCAGGTGGAAAAACAAGAGTTCTCGTTAATGATAAAGAAATGCTTTACTTTAGTCAAAACTATTCATGTCAAGGATCAGATTTTACGATTCCAGATTTAGAACCGAGATTATTCTCATTTAACGTTCCTATTGGAGCGTGTCCATCATGTAATGGATTAGGTGTAAGACTTGAAGTCGCTAGAGAACTCGTTGTCAACCCTGAAAAGAGTTTAAATGATGGTGGTCTGTTACCTTATAAGAATAATGATGTTGATAACTTATCTTCACAAATGTTAGAAGATGTATGTAAAAAATATAAGATCGATATGAGCATCCCTATGAGTGAATTATCTGAAGAAGCAATGCAAATTATTTTGTATGGCTCACCAGATAAAATACATCATAAGCTTGTTTCAACATCAGGAAGAATTCATGAAAAACATGAATACTATGAAGGACTTATTACAAACTTAACAAGACGTTACCGTGAAACAACAAGTGACTGGATTCGTCAATGGATTGAAACATTTATGACCGAATCAGAGTGTCCATCGTGTCATGGAGCAAGACTCAATGAGATGGCGTTATCTGTTAAAATTGGTGGTAAAAACATTGATGATCTTACACGTATGTCAGTCGATGATGAAATCACATTTTTATCGAAACTTGAATTAAATAGTGAGCAACAACAAATTTCAAAACTTGCACTTCAAGAAATCATTAATAGACTTAATTTCTTAAAGGATGTTGGTTTAGGATACTTAACACTCTCAAGAAATGCAGGATCTTTATCTGGTGGCGAAGCTCAACGTATACGTTTAGCAACACAAATCGGATCGAAATTAACAGGCGTCTTATATGTTCTTGATGAACCATCGATTGGTCTTCACCAAAGAGACAATGCACGACTTATCGATACATTAAAGAAAATGCGTGATTTAGGAAATACACTTGTTGTTGTTGAACATGATCATGAAACAATGCTAGCAAGTGATTACTTAATCGATATTGGACCTCGTGCAGGAATCCATGGTGGGAAAGTGGTAGCTGCTGGAACACCTCAAGAAGTCATGGATAATGAAAACAGCATTACAGGGCGATATCTCAAAGGTTTAGAAAGAGTTGAAGTTCCAGCAACCAGAAGAAAAGGCTCTGGTCATGATATTATGGTCTTAGGAGCTAAAGCGAATAACTTAAAAGATATTACCGTATCATTTCC
>SBGC01000037.1 GCA_006226985.1 Bacillota bacterium
ATCAGAAACTTTTCTATTATCGCTCACATCGATCATGGAAAATCAACACTAGCAGATCGTTTGCTTCAGCAAACCAATACAGTCAGTGTTCGCGAAATGAAAGAACAGCTCCTTGATTCTATGGATCTTGAAAGAGAACGTGGGATAACTATAAAATTAAATGCAGTTGAAATGTTATATAAAGCTAAAAATGGCGATGAGTATATCATGCACTTAATTGATACCCCAGGTCACGTTGACTTCACTTACGAAGTATCAAGATCACTAGCAGCTTGTGAAGGAGCTATTTTAGTCGTTGATGCTGCACAAGGTATTGAAGCACAAACCTTAGCGAATGTATATTTAGCGATTGATAATGACTTAGAAATTATTCCTGTTATTAATAAAATAGATTTACCAAGTGCTGAACCTGAAAAAGTAATTAATGAAATCGAAGATATTATTGGTATACCTGCAAAAGATGCAGTTTTAGCATCTGCAAAAGAAGGTATTGGTATTGAAGAGATTTTAGAAAGAATTATTACAGATGTTCCTGCACCTACTGGAGATGCAAATGCACCACTTCAAGCACTTGTGTTCGACTCTGTTTTTGATGCCTATAAAGGGGTTATTCCAAGTATTCGCGTCTTCAATGGAACCATTCAAAAAGGTGACATGATTGAATTCATGGCATCAGGTGCCAAATATGAAGTCATCGAAGTAGGGGTCCATACACCGAAAGTAGTTAAAAGAGATATTCTAGGACCTGGCGATGTTGGATATTTAACAGCATCGATTAAAGATATTAATACTGTTCATGTCGGTGATACTGTGACATATGCACAGCGTAAAGCTTCACATGCACTTCCTGGTTATCGCAAGATGAATAGTGTGGTTTTCTGTGGTTTGTATCCGATTGATTCAGATCAATATAATGATTTAAAAGATGCTTTAGATAAATTAAAATTAAATGATGCCTCATTACTTTATGAACCAGAAACCTCACAAGCATTAGGTTTTGGATTTAGAACAGGGTTCTTAGGACTTCTTCACATGGAAATTATTCAAGAAAGAATTCATCGAGAATTCAATATTGAATTAATAGCAACCGCACCTTCTGTGGTTTATCGTGTCTTTATGACGGATAAAACGATGATTGAAATCGATAATCCTTCGAAACTTCCTGATCCACAACGTATTGATTATATCGAAGAACCTTATGTTAAAGCATCCATCATGTCTCCAAAAGACTATGTTGGAGCTATCATGGATATTTCACAAAAGAAACGTGGAATCTTTGGTGATATGAAATATGTTGATGCAAACCGTGTCCATATTACCTATGAACTTCCTTTATCTGAAATCGTTTATGATTTCTTTGATAAATTAAAGTCATCAACGAAGGGATATGCAAGCTTTGATTACGAAATGGCAGGCTATAAGGCATCGAGATTACAAAAGATGGATATTTTACTTAATGGCGAAGTTGTCGATGCATTATCTTTAATCGTTCATCGTGACTTTGCATATCAAAGAGGAAAAGTCATTTGTGAGAAAATGGTCCAGTTAATTCCTAGACAAATGTTTGAAATTCCTGTTCAAGCAGCTTTAGGTAATAAAGTCATTGCAAGAGAAACCATTAAAGCGATGCGAAAAGACGTCTTAGCGAAATGCTACGGTGGCGATATTAGTCGTAAGAAGAAACTTTTATCTAAACAAAAAGAAGGAAAAAAGAAAATGAAGTCCGTAGGACGTGTTGATGTTCCACAAGAGGCTTTCATGGCGATATTATCAAATAGTGACGAGTGATGAACTTGTCACTTTTCTTTATTATGTAAACCATTTTATAGTATAATAGACATAAGGAGTGATGATGTGAAAGGCTTATATGTACATATACCTTTTTGCCAATATATTTGCCATTACTGTGATTTCGTCAAACGTGTTCCTAAAAATAAGGACATGATTGATGAATACCTTTTAGCACTAAAAAAAGAGATCATGTCGTATAAAGATCATTTTAAGACTATCGAAACGATCTATATTGGTGGTGGAACGCCAAGTATGCTTGATTTAGATCAACTAACGATGCTTTTTGAGATGTTAAAAGACATCAATCCTTTAGAATATACGATTGAAGTTAATCCAGAATCTTATACACATGATAAAGGTTTACTTTTTAAGAGATATGGAATTAATCGTGTGAGTTTAGGTGTTCAAACGTTTAATCAAGATCTGTTACACTACTTGAACAGAGGTCATACAAATGAACATGTTTTTCATGTCGTTGATGATTTAAAACGTTTAGAGATTCCGTATATAAGTATTGATTTAATCTATGCAATACCTGGACAAACTATTAGTGATTTAGAACATGATTTAGAACAAATTAAAAAGTTAGACATAACACATGTCTCATGTTATACATTAATACTCGAAGAAAAAACGTATTTTTATCATCAATACTTACGAGGTAATTTCAAAGAAGTCAATCAAGATTTAGAAGCTACCATGTATGAGCTCGTGACAAAATCACTTAAAGCTCAAGGATTTGAGCATTATGAAATATCAAACTATGCAAAACATAAACATTACTCAAAACATAATATGATCTATTGGTCGCTCGGTGAATATATTGGTGTAGGACTCGGAGCACACGGTTTTATTGATGGATACAGAACGTATAATGAAAGGGCATTAGCCAAATATTTGGTCAATCCACTTAAAGAAAAAACACTTCAAACACATAATGATTTACTCCAAGATGATTTAATCTTTGGTTTAAGAAAAATTGAAGGAGTTCATATCCAAAGTATCGAAGAAAAATATCACCTTGATTTATTCCATACATATGATAAACTAAAAGAAAAAATGGACCTTGGATTACTCGAAATCAAAGATGGTTATTTACGATTAACAGATAAAGGATTATTACTTGGAAACCAAGTATTTATGGTATTCATATGAAATATGTATTAAAAGATTTTGAGTATTATTTAAAAAATGAAAAAGGTTCATCGATAAATACGATTTCATCTTATATGCATGATCTTGCGCAATACCAAGCATTTCTTGAGACATATCATGACATTAAGAAACCAAGAGATATCGAAAAGAAACACATCGAAGGTTTTTTAAAAAGTATGAGAAAACAAGTGACAGCTAAAAGTGTCGCACGAAAACTCACAGCAATCAAATCATTTCATCATTTTTTAGCACTTGAAAAGGAAACCGATGAGAATGTCGCATTAGCCTTACAATCACCTAAAATTGAAAAATCATTACCGAAGGTCTTGTCGATTGATGAAGTGCTAGCAATTCTTAATATGGCAAATGAATCAAAAAAACTTGGGTATAGAAATCAAGCATTACTTGAATTAATTTATGGATCAGGTTTGAGAGTTTCAGAACTTTTAGATATTAAAATGGAAGATATTCACTTAAATCAAGGTTATATTATCGTCAAAGGTAAAGGTGATAAAGAGCGTATGGTTCCAATCTCGGATGTTTCAATGATTGCACTTAGGAATTATATTGTGAAATCTAGAGAAGATTTAATGGGAGATAAAAAAACGAGTTATTTATTTTTAAATCAACAGGGACAAAGACTTTCTCGACAAGGATTTTTTAAACTTTTAAAGAAACTTGCACATGATGCAGGTGTAGAAACAGAATGTTCACCACATACGTTAAGACATTCGTTTGCAACTCACTTACTTGAAAATGGTATGGATTTAAGAACACTGCAATCCTTACTTGGTCATGAAGATATATCAACGACACAAATATATACTCATATTAGTCAAAAAAGAATTAAAGAAATTTATAAAGAAGCACATCCACGTGCGAAGGAGGATCATCATGTTTAAAAGAATCTTTTTAATTGTATTAGATAGTTTAGGCATTGGAGAAGCACCAGATGCTAAAGATTATAATGATGAAGGATCACATACAATTGGTCATATATTAGACCATATGAGTTTAAAAATTCCTAATTTGGAAAAATTAGGTTACGGTAATATTACACCTGTTAAAGGTTTAAAAGCTGTTGATAGACCTATGGGTATTTACACCAAGATGCAAGAAGCATCTCTAGGAAAAGATACCATGACAGGGCATTGGGAAATGATGGGCATGTATATTACAAAACCATTCCAAACATTTACTGATACAGGCTTTCCAAAAGATTTAATTCAAGAATTAGAAGAAAAAACAGGTAGAAAAGTTGTAGGAAATGTCTCTGCTTCAGGCACTGAAATCATTAAAGATTTTGGTGAACATCATATGAAGACAGGAGATTTGATTGTCTATACATCAGCAGATTCTGTGCTTCAAATCGCGATGCATGAAGAAATAATTCCAATTGAAGAGCAATACAGGATCTGTGAAATCGCAAGAGAGATCACAATGAAACCTGAGTGGAAAGTTGGTCGTGTGATTGCTAGACCGTTTATTGGTGAATCTAAAGAAACATTTGTTAGAACATCAAATCGACATGACTATGCGCTCAAACCTCATGAAAAAACAACACTCAATTTCTTAAGTGAAGCAGGATACGATGTCATCGCTTTGGGTAAAATTAATGACATTTTTGACGGATATGGCATTACTGATTTTTCAAAAACAAAATCAAATGATGACGGTATGGTGCAAATCACTAAGCTAGCTGATAAAGATTTCCATGGTTTATGTTTCTTAAATTTAGTGGATTTTGACGCACTATATGGACACCGGAGAGACCCTATTGGATATGGAAAAGCAATTGAAGCATTTGATGAACAATTACCACTTTTATTAGAAAAATTAACAGAAGATGATTTACTCATTTTAACTGCAGATCATGGTAATGATCCTACACATCATGGAACGGATCACACCAGAGAATATGTGCCTTTGATTATGTATTCTAAGTCTTTTTTGGATGGTAAAAAGTTACCAGTCCTTAAGACTTTCGCTGATATTGGAGCAACCATAAATGACAACTTTAAGACTGTTAAACCAAAGAATGGAACGTCATTTCTTAAACTGTTAAAAACTGAATCATAGCAAAAAAAAAGGACCAAAATTTAGGTCCTTTTTTTATAGTGTTTTTCGTTTAAGTTGTTGTAAAATGATGGATAATATTAGTATACTTGGTGCTAGAATTCCTAGATTAAAAATCAACATTCCAAGTAAACCACTATTGTAATTATTAGGATTTAAGAACGGATATACATAGCGTGCGCTTTCTGTTAAACCCGAGTTTAATTCCATCAGATTCCCTAAGATTGGTGAAACAAATCCAAACACGAATATGAGATAAATCAGAGGAGATATGAGCACA
>SBGC01000035.1 GCA_006226985.1 Bacillota bacterium
ACAAGGTAATCTCTTGCTCCTTCAGGTGTAGACTTACCTAAAATAGGTGTTTCAAGCTCATAAAATCCTTCATTGACTAAGACTTCACGTATGGCTTGTGTAATCCAATGACGCTTAATTAAATAATCTTGCATCACAGGTCTTCTTAAGTCCAAATAACGATATTTTAAGCGTGTATCTTCTAAAGCATCTGTTTCGTTTGCGACAATAATTGGAGGCGTTTCAGCTTGACTTAAAACGACAAAATCTGTCACTTCAACTTCAATTTCACCCGTCTTAATGTTTCCATTTTTTGATTCTCTCTCAATGACAATCCCTTGAATTTCGATGACATATTCGTTTCTCACTTTTGTTGCTAATTCATAGTTGCTATTATCTGGTTTAACAAGAAGTTGTGTAATCCCAAAACGGTCACGAAGGTCAATAAAGATTAATCCACCTAGATTTCTCGCTTTTGCTACCCAACCTTTAAGATAAACTTTTTTCCCTAAGTCTTTAATTGTCAGTTCATTATTATGATGTGTATATTTCATATTATTTCTCCATTTTTTCCTTTAAATACTTGCATACCTTTGAAACAAGTACCTCTTCTTGAACCTCAGTTTGCGTGTTCTTGATACCAACAACACCCTTGTTAAATTCTTCTTCACCGATAATAATTAAGTATTTTGCTTGATAACGTAATGCTTGTTTTAATTGTGCTTTAAATGATTTCCCGGTAAAGTTTGTATCTACGTTTAAATTAGCTTGACGAAGATCATATAAAATCTTCGTTGCTAGTGTTTTATGTTTTTGATCAAAAACAATAACATAAGCATCTAATTCTGATTCCTTTGCAAAATTAACATTTTCAGCTTCTAAAGCAAGTAGTAATCTTTCCATACCAAAAGCAAACCCTATACCACCTAAATCTGGTCCACCGAGTTCTTTCACAAGTTTTTGATATCTACCACCACCACCAAGCACGTTTTGAGCCCCAAAACCTTCGATATCCGCTTCTATTTCAAACACTGTGTGAGAATAGTAATCTAGACCTCTAACGAGTTTAGGAGCGATTTCATAGCTGATTTTTGCAGCGTTTAAATGATCAAGGACAGCTTTAAAATAACTTCTCGCTTCTTCAGTTAAGTAATCTTGTGGTGTAGGAGCATGTTTAACAGCTTCGTGATTTCCATCAATTTTGCAATCAAGAATGCGTAGTGGATTCTTATGTAGTCTAAGTTGACAATCTTCACATAAAGAACTTGCATGTGGTGTAAAATGATCAACAAGTGCTTTTTGATAATTTTCTCTTGATACATCATCACCTAAACTATTGATTCTTACTCTAACTCCTTTTAAACCTAATCTTTTTATAAAGTCATAAGCGAGAATGATAAGTTCAGCATCAAGGGATGGATCGATTGCACCAATGGCTTCAACACCAAATTGATAAAACTGACGATATCTTCCTTTTTGAGGACGTTCATATCTAAAGTTGGGTCCTATATAATAAACCTTTTCGAGTTCTTGAGACGCATAAAGTTTGTTTTCAACATAGCTTCTAATAATTCCAGCTGTTCCTTCAGGACGTAACGTTAAACGACGATCTCCTCGATCATCAAAATCATAAGTTTCTTTAGTGACCATATCCGACAATTCAGATTGACGATGGAAAACTTCGCTATATTCCATAATCGGTGTACGCATTTCTCTGATGTTATATAAGCCTAAGATATATCGAATTTTTTCTTCAAGAGCTTGCCATAAATAGGACTCCTGAGGTAGTACATCATAAGTTCCTTTAACTTTATTGATTGCCATAAAAATCCTCCTTGGTCATCACATAGATGAATAAATCATCATGGATAACTTCCTTTCTTTTTTCAAATGTATAACTTTCTATTTGAACAAGCTTAAATCCAGCTCTTTCAATGACTTTTTGACTTGCTACATTTTGTTTGAGATGCTTGATTTGAATAAAATCATACTTTAAATGATTAAATCCAATCTTTATCATTTCTTTTAAACATCTCGTCATAATACCTTGATTCCAATAATCTTTATGTAATGCAAAACCTATTTCAGCACCATTTTGTTTCTTAATCCGACTATGAAAATCTATGGTTCCTATCATTTTAGACGTGTTGATATCAACAATTGCATAACCAATAGGCAGTTTATCTTTTACTCGGGGATAAAAGATCGATTTAATGGTTTGTGTTGCTTCTTCAACCATCACATACGGTCCCCATGTGAGATATTTTGTTACTTCAGGATCTTTTCCATAAGCAAACATGTCTTTATCATCTGTTACATGCAATGTTCTGAGTCGATAATGATCAAACTCAATGATTGGCATGTGCATATAAGGCTTTCTCATTTGCCACCTCATAAAATAAAAAATCTCGTCCTTGTCTAAGGACGAAATAAATTCCGCGGTACCACCTTAGTTCTAGAGTTAACTAGCCCTCATTCATATGTTATGTGTCTCAATAGGGTGTCACCATTTCTAAGAAATGCTCCTAAATCACTGACGATTAAATTACACTATCATATTAACTTAAAACATGATTTTTGTCAATTACATTTCGATTTGTATTGTTACTGGACCATCATTTATCGATTCAACCATCATATGTGCTTGAAAAATACCTTTTTCGACATGATGATGTTTCATCAGTTCATCACAAAACACATCATAAAGCATTTTAGCTTTTTCTGGTCTCGCTGCTAAAACAAAAGATGGTCGATTATTACCTTTTGTATCACCATATAATGTAAATTGTGAAATGGCAAGTACTTCTCCATTCACTTGAGCAAGGTTTAAATTCATTTTTTCTTGATCATCTTCGAATATTCGTAAATTATGGACCTTCGTTGCCATTTTAACCACAACATCAGTGCTATCTTGTTCATGAATACCTACATAAATTAAGAAACCTTTTTGGATTTTACCAACAATCTTATCATCAACAATGACTTTAGCTTCTTTAACTCTTTGAACAATGACTCTCATTTGAAATCTCTTTCTACAGAATAAATATCTGTAATCTTTTGTAAGTTAACCATGAGTGATTGTAAAGCTTGTTGATGTGAAATGCTAATTTTAAGTTTGATCATCATCTCAAGGTTAGCAGATGTCACAGCATTGACTTCAGCAATCGATACTTGTTGTGCATTAACGGTTGTAACAACCTCTGTAAGCAATGTTGGTTTGTTCGTACCTATAATCTTAATCCATGTTGGATATTTACGAGTAATACCTTGTGACCAAAACGCTTCAATAATTCGGTTTTCTTCAAATTGTGGTGCATTCGGACATTGTTTCGAGTGAATGACAATACCACTTGTCTTGGAAACATAACCAAAAATATCATCACCAGGGATAGGTAAACAACAATTGGCTAATTTGAGCTGTGGACTTGACAAACCTTCGATAACAACACCTGTTTCACTGTGTGTGGTTAACTGACGAGATGCCTTTTCCATTTGTCGCTGCAAGAGAAGATCACGGTCAACTTCTAGACCGAGAAGTTTTGCAACTACTGTCTTAGGAGATAAAATACCTTTCCCAATTTCAAGATACATGTCTTCAACTTTTGTAATCATATTTTTCTCAAAATGTTTTTTGACAAACGTATCATCCATGGTTTCAGTAATTTTTTGATTTGCCATTTCACGATCAAGCATTTCTTTACCCATTTGAATGAGTTGATCTCTATTTTGCTTGTTTAAAATACTTTTAATTTTATGTTTAGCATGCGATGATTTAGCTATTTTTAGCCAATCTTCACTTGGTCCTTGTGAATTCTTGTTGATTTTAACGCTTACAATGTCTCCAGTATTTAATTCGTAGTCAAGGGTAACTATTCGGTTATTAACTAGTGCTCCAACCATCTTATTACCAATGTCGGTATGAATACGATACGCAAAGTCAATCGGTGTTGACCCCTTAGGAAGTTCAATGACTTCGCCTTTTGGTGTAAACACATAAACATTCGCATCAAGAATATCCCCTTTAACGGTATCGACAAATTCTTCTGCTCCTGCATCTGTTTCATCGGTGTCTTCACTCATTTTTAAGAGTTCACCATACCATTTAAGTTTTTGAGCAATTTCAAATTGTTCTCTTTCTTTTGAGTATGTTTTATTTTCTTTATAAGCCCAGTGAGCAGCAACCCCATATTCAGCAACTTGATCCATTTCTGATGTTCGAATTTGCACTTCAAAAAGCGTGCCATCATCAGATAGAACGGTTGTATGTAGAGATTGATACATATTCGGTTTTGGAACTGCTATATAGTCTTTAAATCGTCTGGGTATCGGTGTAAAATTGGCATGAATAACACCTAAAGCTTGATAGCATGACTCAATTTTATCAACGATAATACGAACAGCTAGAAGATCATAGATATCTTCAAAAGCACGACTATCTCTAACCATTTTTTTATAAATACTGTAGATATTTTTAATTCGACCTTTAATTTCAAAATCATGTAAATCACTATTTTCAAATAATGATTTAATGGTTGTGATAACATTATCTATCGAACGTTCTCTTTCAGTACGTTTTGCTTGAATCATGTTTGATACACGGTAATACATGGGTGGATCTGTATATCTTAATGATCGATCTTCAAGTTCAGCTTTAACTCTGAAGATACCAAGTCGATGTGCTAATGGTGCATAAATTTCTAACGTTTCTGTCGCAATCTTATATTGCTTTTCAGGTGTCATCGAATCGAGTGTTCGAACATTATGCAGTCTATCAGCAATTTTAATGATGACAACACGAATATCTTTAGCCATTGCTAATAACATTTTTTGATGATTATCTGCTTGGCTTGCTTTTGTACTAAATGATAATTTACCTATTTTTGTTACACCATCAACGAGTTGAGCAATTTCAAGACCGAATAATTTTTCAACTTCTTTTAAAGTTAATGAGGTGTCTTCAACGGTATCATGGAGAAGTGCAGCAATCAAAGTAGCTGGTCCACCATGTAATTCAGCTAGAATTTTTGCTACAGCTACAGGGTGGGTAATATAAGGTTCTCCACTTTTACGCATTTGTCCTTCATGTTTTTCCTTAGCCAAAAAATAAGCCTTTTCGATAAGCTTAATGTCTGATTCTCTTTTGATGTATGAACTAAATGATTCGGCTAACGATTGAAACAAAGGATCTTGCATACATTCACTCCTTAATAAGTGACTAATGTTAATATATCATATTCTGTTAATAAAGCTCTACCTTTTAGGTCTGCTAGCTCAATTAAGAATGCTAATCCGACAACTTCTCCGCCTAATTTTTCAACTAAATCGATTGCAGCTTTAACTGTTCCCCCTGTTGCAAGTAAATCATCAACAATTAATACGCGATCACCTTTTTTGACTGCATCTGCATGTAAACATAGTTCGTTAGAACCGTATTCTAAATCATATTTTACGCTGACATATTCTCTAGGTAATTTACCAGGTTTTCTAACAGGAGCAAATCCAATACCAAGTTCAGCAGCCACTGGGCAACCAAAAATGAATCCTCTTGCTTCAGGACCAACAATAACTGTTGCTTTTTGTTGTTTTGCGAATTTGACAAACTGTGTAGCAGCATATTTATATGCTTCACCATTAAGCATCAGTGGTGTAATATCTCTAAACAAAATACCTTCTTTTGGAAAATCTGGAACATCTGCAATAAGCTTTCTTAAATCCATGTCATTACCTCCGATTAAAATAAAAAAATTAGACGATTATCTACCGTCTTATTTTACTCTAATTTCATACTTTTTACAAGTATGATATAATGTATTGGGGTGAAGAGATGAAACCACTTGCTTATCGATTACGACCTAAAAGTTTTGAAGATGTCTATGGTCAAGATCATTTAGTTGGAAAACAAGGTGTTTTAACAGCGATGCTGGAGAAGAAAAAACTGTTATCTTTCATTTTATACGGTCCTCCAGGTACAGGTAAAACGACAATTGCAGAATTATTTGCTAAATCGTGTGGTCTTGACTACTATTTTTTTAATGCATCAACTGATTCCAAAGCAAAATTAAAAGATATTTTAGATACAACAGGATATCACGATATTTTACTAGTTATCGATGAAATTCATCGCATGAAAACAGATGTTCAAGATTATTTACTACCATTTATGGAAAATGGTAAAGCAACAGTCATTGGTTTAACCACACTAAATCCATTTCAAAGTATCAATTTAGCCATCCGTTCAAGATGTCATTTATTTGAAGTCCATCGATTAGATGATGAAGCGATTGAAAAAGCTTTAAAAAACGGATTAAAAGAACTTGATATTGATATTAAAATCGATCAACAGGCGATGAAAGCCATGATTCGCTATGCCAATCATGAAATTAGAACCGCACTCAATATATTAGAATCTGCTTCACTTATTTTAAATGATGGTGATACATTAACAGCACAAATGGTTTATCGTGTAGCAGGAAAAATCAACTTAGATTTAGACGATCACGAGGATCACTTCTATCAACTTTTATCTGCTTTACAAAAATCAATTCGTGGTTCTGATGTTGATGCATCCATCCATTATCTTGCGCGACTTATTACACTTGGAGATTTACTATCGATTATTCGCCGTTTACTTGTGATTGCCTATGAAGATATTGGTCTAGCCAATCCAATGATGGGTGTTAAGGTTCAGAGTGCTTGCGATAGTGCGATTAAAGTTGGATTCCCTGAAGCGAGAATCATTTTAGGTGCGATTGTCATCGATATGGCTTTATCACCAAAATCAAATACAGCACTTCTCGCAATTGATGAAGCACTATTAGACTTTGAAAACAATGAAACTGGCGTTGTCCCTGATCATGTGAATAATCAAAAAATCAAAGTCAATCCTGACATTTATCACTATCCACATGATGATAAAGATTCCATCAATGAACAATCCTATTTACCTAAAGATATTGAACATAAAACATATTATCATCCAAAAGATGAATCCGCATATGAAAAAGCTCTCTTAGAGAGACTTAAACAAATCGATAAGATTAAACAAAGAAAAAGATAGCTCGTGAGCTATCTTTTTTAACGTTTATCCTTCAGTTGAAATAATAACAGGTATTGTAATTGGGCTTCGTTTTGTTTCTTGATAAATAAAACGATTAACCTCATTTCTTACATCACGTTTGTAATCATTCCAGTTGATATATTTGCCCTCTAAATGCTTTTTGCTGACTTCGATGAATAAGTCATTGACTTGTTTAAGGAGTGCTTCAGATTCTTGAACATAGACAAATCCTTTTGTAATAATTTCAACATTTCCTAAAATTTGTTTTGTTTTCGGACTAACATGTGCAACAAGTAAAAGTGCACCATCTTCAGCGAGAAGTTCACGATCCTTCATTACAAAATCGTTCACATCACCAACTGCAGTACCATCAATTAAAATTTCACCTACATTAATTTCTTTACTTGAAACATAGGCTTCTTGATTATCAAAGGTTAAAACATCACCATTATCAAGTAAAAACACGTCTTCCTCTTTATAACCAATTTCTACAGCTAGTTTTCTTAATCCATATTGATGACGATATTCACCAATCGTTGGTACGATATATTTAGGTTTAAGTAAATTCATCATCATCTTGAGTTCATCAGATGTTGCATGAGCTGATGTTAGTAAACGTTTGTCAATGTTTTTTATTTCTGCTTCACTGCGATAGAGGATATCCAGTGTTCTTGCAGCCATTTTCTCTGTTCCAGGCACTGGAGCAGTCATTAAAATAATCGTATCTTTCTTTTCAATGTTGATTAAACGATCAGATTTTTTGCACATGCGTTGAAGCATAAAGAAAGGTTCATGACGATTACCTGTAACTAAAGCAACAATATCTTTTTCATCATTCTTATTTTTTTCATCGATATATCGTAAATTAATCAACGATTCTTTTGGTATTTGCAAATACCCTGTTTCAATAGCAATATCAACGATTCTTTGTGCTCTTCGACCAATGATAGCGATACGTTTTTTATGTGCTAATGAAATATCAATAATGCGTTGAATCTTCCGTAAATCAGATGAGAACAATGTGACAATAATGCGTCCATTTGCATTCGCATAAATGCTATTTAGACGATGATTTAATTGATTGTTAACACCACCATTAAGCTCTAAAGTAGATCCTAAAGATTCCGTGAGTAACGCTAATACATTTTTTTCTGCGAGTTCATTAATCTTTTTAAAATCTGTTTGATATTTCACATCGCTACTTTGATCAAATGTGAAATCACTGGTATAAACGACGACACCATCTATCGTATGAATAGCAATACCAATCGATTCAGGAATTGAGTGTGTTGTGTTAAAAAATGTCACGCGTACGTTACCAAATTTAATAATACTATTTTGTGAGATGGTATTTAAGGTGAGTTGATCTAATTCATACCCCTCATCTTTAAGCATATCCATGACAATTTGCATCGTGAAATTGGTTGCGTACACAGGAACATTTAAATCCTTTAAGAGATGAGGAAGTGCACCAATATGATCTTCATGTGCATGCGATAGAAAAATACCGCGTATACGGTCTTTTGCACGTGTGAGTGTTTTATAATCTGGAATGATTTCATCCACACCATATAACTCTGCACTTGGATATTTAATACCTGCATCTAAAATAAATAATTGCTTGTCGACTTCGATGACATACATGTTTTTACCATTTTCACCGAGTCCACCTAAAGCAAAAAAACGGATTTGACTCAAATTAACACTTCCTTAAGTAGCGCATTTCACTATTATGATTATATCATATTTTCCTGATTACTCAATGATTTTGTTCCGCTAATGTGATATGATGATTATAGGTGAAACTATGATTAATTATCCCATAAAACGCAAAGCATTAACAAAGACAACAAATTATGCCAATCTAGGTATGACACTTGAATCAGATATTGAAGCATCAAATGCTTATTATTTAAACCATAAGATTGCTGTCATACATAAAAAGCCAACACCGATTCAGGTGGTGAATGTTTCATATCCAGCAAGAAATAAAGCAAAAATCACAGAAGCTTATTATAAAACCCCATCGACTACGGATTTCAACGGGGTTTATAAGGGTTATTATATTGATTTTGATGCGAAAGAAACAAATTCAAAAACATCGATGCCTTTAAAAAACGTACACCCTCATCAAATTGAACATTTAATGCATGTTGAAGAACAAAAGGGTATTGCTTTTCTGATCGTACATTTCAAAAAATTTAATGAGTACTATCTTCTTCCCTTTGGTGTCCTAAAAAGATATTGGGATAACCAAAAAAATGAAGATGAAGGTAGAAAATCAATTCCTTATGAAACATTTAAAAAGGAAGCTTATCCAATTCAATTTGGATATCAACCAAGGTTAAATTACTTAAAAGCTGTTGATTTACTAATCAGTCGTACCGAGTAATCCATATTGTTCAGATAATATAATGATCTTTTTACGAAGTAGTGATGCAACCAGTGCAGTAAAGAATGTTGCAGATAACATATAAGGCGCATTATAAACGATGAAAGAATAAAACCAAGGATTCATACCTTCAGGTGCAAACTCACCAAAAATGAGCACACCACCAATCGAATGTGATAAGTATCTTAAAAAGCCAACAAAAAGGATAACCAAAACAAATTTTACGGGCGAAAATAAGTACTTCTTAAACAAGCCTGTAAATCCTAATAGACCGAAGGCTATCAAATAGTCAAAAAATAAAGATCCCCAATGGTAGAGTCCACCATCAAGTAAAACAGAGATAACTCCATATAATATGCCACCCAAAACACCATATTGAACGCCTAGAATAAAACCTAGTAAAACAATAGGAATCATTGGAAACCCAAAGATTGAACCTCCTTGTGGCATTTCAAGATTTAAACCTGGTACATATTTTGTAATCAAACTAAAAACAAACGCAATTGCTACAAACACAGATGTAAACGTAATCTTTCTAATCTCGTTCTTTCTCATATATCCTCCTAGAAAAATAAAAAATTTCTATGGAGTACCAAAGAAATTGAGTAAATGATATATTCATCATCTATCCCTCCGCTGGTATCATCCAGATCAGGTTCGCGGGTCGACTTTCGTCCTCTCAGCATATAGCTCCCCGTAGTGATCAACTACATATTATCATATATAGTAAAATTAATCAACGATAAAGAAAAGAGGTTTTCTCATGGGTAATTTTGAAATTGCGATTATAGTTATCGTCGGTTTAATATTGTTTATTTTATCTGTCAATATAAAAATTGTTCCTAAAGGTAAAGTACTTATCATTGAAAGACTAGGCAGATATTCAAAAACACTTGACCAACCTGGCATCTATTTTATTGTTCCTTTAATCGATAGAGTCTATCAAACAGTATCACTTGAAGAAGAAAAACATCATTTCAAATTCACTGATAAAGAAAGTATCGTACATATCACCTATTCATATAAAGTATCTGATGTCAAACTTTTTGTATACGGTGAATTTGATACGTTGCGAAAAATCGACGAAGAGATAGAAAATCAATATAAATCAATCGATCATATGAAACATATCGATGTTGAAGCTATCATTACATTCGGTCAAGAACGCGGTGTCGTCATCAGAAACATTATAAAAGATAACTAAAAATAATTTTTTATAATTTTTCTTGCAATTTCCATAATTTGATGTATAATGGAATTGTAAGGAGTGGTGATTATGAATATAAATTGGTTCAATGAAAAACCAAAAGATTGTATTGTGACACTGTCACAAGGAACACTCACACTAAATAAACCAGCGACGAATTATTTTGAAAATGCATTTAGCGTGATGCTTGGAACAGATAAAGAAAGAAAAGTGATTGTTATCAAACCACTGACTAAGTCAGATGCCATGAGGCATGATATTCCAGATAACAAGAAATACAAAATTACTGTACGTTCTTCTTACAGTAGAGTAACAAATAAAGCATTTTTAGAAGAAGTTTCAGAAATGACGGGATTTCCATTTAAGGAAGATACCCATAAGTTTAAAGCTAGTTGGGATTCAAAAGAACAACTTTTGATCGTTGACTTGAAGGAGGAATTATAGTATGGAACTAATGATTTGGATTTGGTTAGGTCTTATTCTATTTACACTGGTCTTAGAATTTCTTACAAGCGATATGGTAGCTATTTGGTTTACATTAGCTGCTGTACCAAGTTTCATTTTAAGCTTACTTAATGTTAATGAAATTATTCAAGTTGTTACATTTGTTACCATTTCACTGATATTACTTCTTCTTACACGTCCTGTTGTGATGAAATATTTCAAAACAAATGAAATTAAGTCCAATGTGGATGCTGTTGTTGGTCAAACGGGAGTTGTCATTAAAGTAATAACACCTGATACTGTCGGACGTGTGAAACTTCGTTCAAATGAATGGTCAGCTATTGCAAAAGATGAAATTGCAGTTGGTGAACATGTCAGAGTCCTTGATGTTGAAGGCGTTAAATTAATTGTTGAAAAAATATAATAAAGGAGAAATAAAATTATGAATGATGTATTGTTAGTTTTATTAATTATTGCGGCTGTCGTACTAATTCTTCTCGCATTAAGCTTTAGATTAGTTACGCAAGCTAAGAAAGTTGTTATTGAACGTTTTGGTGGTTATCATCGTACGCTTGGTACAGGTATTCATTTCATTATCCCACTATTTGAAAGAATTTCTAACACAGTTTCCCTTAAGGAACAAGTTAAAGATTTCGATCCACAACCTGTGATTACAAAAGATAATGTCACGATGCAAATTGATACCGTAGTATTCTTTCAAATTACTGACCCATTTGCTTATACATATGGTACTGAAAACCCAATGAGCGCAATCGAAAACATTTCTGCAACCACATTACGTAACATTATTGGTGATCTAGACTTAGACCAAACACTTACATCGAGAGATCTTATTAATACAAAAATGAGAGAAATCCTTGATGAAGCAACTGACCCATGGGGCATCAAAGTTAACCGTGTTGAAGTTAAAAACATTTTACCTCCAAAAGATATTCGTGAATCCATGGAAAAACAAATGCGTGCTGAACGTGAAAAGCGTCAAAACATTTTGATTGCTGAAGGTGAAAAGAGAGCTGAGATCTTAAGAGCTGAAGGGGACGCTGAATCTGTGATTCTACGTGCTGAAGCTGCAAAGAAACAAAGAATCTTACAAGCCGAAGGGGAAGCATCTGCAATCTTTAAGTTAAAAGAAGCTGAAGCACTTGGTATTAAGTTGGTTAAAGATGCTAAAGCTGATCAAGCTGTATTAACACTTAAGTCACTTGAAACATTAGCATTAGTTGCTAACGGTCAAGCAACAAAGATTGTCATTCCAACAAATATTACAGATATCGCATCAACTGTTTTAGCAGCTGCTGAAATAGCTAAAGATCAAAAACCAAGTAAGTAATATAAAAAGTAAAAGGGCTTTATTAAGCCCTTTTTTTGTTAATTAAGATTATTTTATCGTCTTTTTAATCAATTGAAGTGTTTTATGTTCTTGACCAATCGTGATTGCATTTAATATCAACTCTTTAGCTTCTTCAATGCCTTTATCTCTCACATATAATGTCGCAAGAACATCACCTTTTTTAACTTTAGAACCTATTTTTTGATGAAGATCTACACCAACATCGAGTAAGACTTTATCTTCTTTTGTTTCTCTACCTGCACCAAGTCTCATAGCTGCTTTTCCGATATCAAGTGCATTGATATCCATGATATATCCATCACTTAATGCAATGACTTGTTCTACTTTTTCTGAAAGTAAGCTTTCTGGATGATATAAAACTGATACATCACCATGTTGAGCTTTGACTAATTCGACAAATTTAAGAAATGCAGATTCATCCTTTAATGCTTGATTGAGTCTTTCTTTTGCACGTTTAAAATCTGATTCAATCTTTGCATCAAGTAAAAGATGTGCTCCAATTTCTACAGTGACTTCAACTAAATCTTTAGGTCCTTTCCCATGAAGTGTTTCAATTGCTTCAAATACTTCGAGTCCATTACCTATCTTATGTCCGAGTGGTTCATCCATGCCTGTTAAAATAGCAGTCATTTGTTTACCAGCTAAACGACCGATTTCAACCATAAGTTTGGCAAGCTTAACAGCTTCTTCTTCAGTCTTCATGAATGCCCCATGACCTACTTTAACATCTAAGACAATCGCATCTGCACCACTTGCAAGTTTTTTAGACATAATCGATGATGCGATTAAGGGAATGACATCAACGGTTGCTGTAACATCACGAAGTGCATAAAGTTTTTTATCAGCAGGTGCGACATCACCGCTTTGTCCAACAATCGCAATACCAATGTCTTTAACTTGTTGAATAAAATCTTCAACCTTAATTTCAACTTGGTAACCAGGAATACTTTCTAATTTATCAATCGTTCCGCCTGTATGACCAAGACCACGACCACTCATTTTTGCAAATTTAACACCTAAACTCGCTAACAAAGGTCCTAAAATGAGTGTGACTTTATCGCCAACACCACCTGTTGAATGTTTATCTACTTTGATCCCTTTAATACTGGATAAATCAATAGAATCTCCTGAATCTCTCATCGCAAGTGCTAAAAAAGTTGCCTCTTCATCAGTCATTTGATTAAAATAGGTTGCCATGAGGAATGCACTCATTTGGTAATCAGGGATTTTTCCTTGTGTATAGTTATGAATCAAGAATGATATTTCTTCTTGATTAAGTGTATGTCCATCTCTTTTTTTGGTAATTAAATCAATAATATGCATCATTTACATCTCCTCTCTTAAAT
>SBGC01000051.1 GCA_006226985.1 Bacillota bacterium
TTTGAAACCAATGAGATAGACACATCATTATTTCCTAATGCTACATGGGCTAAGCTTTCCAGACAAGTATTATCAGAAAACTATGAACAAATGCTTAATGAAACGGACCCACAAGGACTTTTTTTACTTAGAAAAGAAATCGCTAGATATTTAGAAATCTATCGGGGTATGACTGTTAATATTAATCAGATTATTATTGGATCAGGATCAACATCACTAATTAGTTTAATCGTTGAAATATTAGGAAGAAAGAATCATTATGCGATTGAAAATCCAGGATATAAAAAAATTTATCAACTATTTAAAGCAAATGATGTCAATTTATCGCTCATATCTCTTGATGAACATGGTGTATCGATGCAAGCATTAAAGTCATCAAAAGCCTCAGTCATCCATATCACTCCATCCCATCAGTTTCCGATGGGTATCGTCATGCCCATTCAACGAAGAGTTGAACTTTTAAATTGGGCGAATGAAAGTCCTGATCGATTTATTATTGAAGACGATTACGATAGCGAATTTCGCTATCAAGGGATGCCCATTCCTGCACTTCAAGGATTAGATCAACACGATTCGATTATCTACATGAATACATTTACGAAAACACTAGCCCCATCTTTTAGAATTAGCTATATGGTCTTACCAAAAAGATTGATGTATCGGTATGAAGAGATTTCGTTATATCACGGTTGTACAGTACCTAATTTTGAGCAATATATTCTATATAAATTCATGAGCGAAGGACATTTTGAAAGACATATAAATCGTATGCGTAATTTATACAAACAAAAAATAGAGGTCATCATCAAAAAGATACAGAAATACCCCTATTTAAGACTAAATGGCTATGATGCAGGATTACATGCATTACTCGTCATTGAAAAAGATGTAAATGTAGAAAAATTGTTACTAGTTTTCGAACATGAAAAAATAAAAATTAGTTCCATTTCAGATTATTATCATTCTGAACACCTGCAAACATTTCAAACGTTTATTTTAGGATATGCAGGTATTCCTTTAGAGCAACTCTCTTATAATATCGATAAATTACTCAACACAATTGATTCAACCATTAAAGAATTATAGGTTGTACTAAGTGATTTTTAGCTTATGTCTTTTTTGTATAACAAAATATATTTTACTGATTAAGTAGATGGCAAATAACACATGATATAGATAACTGTTTTGACTGATAAAAATGTATGGGTTACTTTGATGAATGGAGAAATCAAAACCGATATGAATATAAATCATTATATAGGCAATATACGCTAATTTGTGTAGTTTTTTCCATCTGTCTGGTCGTATTTTTTTACGGATTGTCATAAATGAACTGATTGTTAGTGGAAACATAATCAACATAGCAATGATACCTGTAAAATTGTAGCCATAGAGTGCTAAAGACAATTGTTTAATCGCATGTGGTAATAAGAAAATAAAACCAATAATCGAAAGATCTCCTCTAACTAATAATATCTTTTTATAAAATGTATTTCGTTTACCGAAAGTGCTAGCAAACATAACAAGTAAAAAAATTGCAAGTGATATATGACCACTTTCAATGAGTTTATTCACTTGATTTAAATCGATAAAAATCACAAGAGTCACAATGAGTAACGAAACACTTATAAAGATTTTTGCATATTTATGAATGTAACGATTACCAAAGTGAATTGCCATATAAAAAACAATCGCTAAACCAAGGGCTAGATTTGTCTCATCTAGAAACATGGCTAATCTCCTTCAACGATTTTTCCGACAATAGGAACTCTATCTAAATTTGATAAACCATGAGGAGATTGATTGATGATCTCATCTGTTAAGTCTTGACCGGCAGCAAATCCATTATGCATGCCTGATTGCCAATAAAATGAATCTGTAACATCATAAATGTCACCATTTACAGCAATATAAGCAGGTCTACCTTCCTTACCATCATAATAACTAAGCTCTTCTAAAGTTAATTCAATAAGTTCTGTATCAGTATCTTGTTGACAAGAAACGAGTAAAAAAACAATTAATATAAGTACAATTAAGGATAATTTTTTCATCATACTCCTCCTTTTATGTTTAGATTACCACTATTGATAAAAGGGTTGAAAGAATTTGCTTTATAGGATAAAAAAAACACCAAAGATGTTTTGTCTTTGATGTTTTATTCTTTTTATGCATTTTCAATGATTGCAGTTACAGGTATAAGCAGGAATGCCATCCAAGATATTGTCCATAATCCGGCAAAGAATCCTAAATTGAAGAAGATAATGACTGCGATAAATGGCATTAAAGGTGTTAATCTAAATTTCTTATCAAAGAATAGAATTGCAGAAATTGGAATAAGCAGGAATGTTTGCCATGCATAAACCCAACCATCAAGAAGAAGACCAAGTGCAAGGAAACCAGCTGTAGCTAGAATAATGACAGATAGCATAACGAGTGCTCCACGTCTTTCTTTTGGATCTTTTGGAAAATTCCAAATGAATTTCGTTTCGCCAATAACTAAACCTGTTACAACAGGTAAGATGAAGCCTAACGCAGCATAGTCCCATCTGTTATAGGTATAACCCACATAAAGATAGAATGCAATAGCTACTGCAAAGCTGATGAATGAAACAAGTGATTTCCAGTTTTTATAATCTTGGATTAAAGCCATCATCGGAATACTTAAGAAAACGAGCCATCCAGGATTCCAAAGGTTTGCGTATGTACCAAGAAGGATGAACGTTACAGTCGATGCAAAAGGCATAAGTGCAATGAGCATTTCCTTAACTTTTGTTGATAAAATGATCGCCATGACTGGAATCGATAAGAACACTAACCATGTTGGATGCCATATATCTGTTGATAAGCCAATAGCCATGAATGTGATCACACTCACAAAAGGCATTAACGCGATGAACTTATTTCTAACATCTTTTTTTCTCTTAATGCGAAGTGTATCAATAAGTTCATAAGCGACATGATTAGGTTCGCCTAATAACTTATAAATTTCTTCATCTGTACGACCTGTTTCAAGCATGTCATCATAAAGTTGACCGTAATCCTTTAATATGTCATTAATGTCTTCCTTACTTGCTTGAAACTCAATTAATTTGTTTTTTAATGCTTCTAAATACTTAGCTTTCATGTTTGAATCCTCCTAATAATTTAAATACACCTTCTAAAAATGTTTTCCATTCTTTCTCATAGTCTTGATATTTCTCAAGACCAACTTTTGTAATACGATAATACTTTCTAGGTGCTCCGATATTTGTTTGTTTCTCGTATGTTTCAAATAATCCTTGTCCTGTTAATCTTCTTAAGATGGGATAGACCGTATTTTCATTGACATCTATTTCCGTAGATAAGAGATCAATCACTTCAAATCCATACATATCCTTTTGTTTGATGATACCCAGGATACACATTTCAACAATTCCTTTTTTAAATTGCGTATTCATAATTGCCTCCTTACTGTGTGTTGCACACTACTATAATAACACCGTACTGTGCAAAACACAATACCTAAATGAAAAATTTTTTATTTTCTTTATTTTCATGCTTTTTTTTAGACTCTGATTATTTTTGTATCTTGTCTTTTAGCGAATAATGTGATACCATATCATCAAACAAAGAAAGGTGATTTCAATGTTTAAATATAAGAAAGCTGTTTATTATTACGCATATCATTAAAAAGAGGATTGCTAGGCATTCCTTTTTAAGCGAAATAAAGGAACAGCCAACACATGAAATTATTCATCCTTGGGGTTCCTCAGGGATTTTTTTATTTAAAATTGAGAGGTATAGATTATGATTATTCAAATGAAGAAAACGGCAACAAAAAAAGAATTCGAACGCATTGTAGAATTCTTAACGAGCAAAGGATTAAGAATTGTTGATGCATCCAGTGAGAATGTCACTGTCTTTGGTATATTAGGAGATACATCAAGCATTGAACCAGCAGATTTATATGCTTTTGATGGCGTTGGCGAAGTAACAAGAGTTTCAACACCATTTAAAAAAGCTTCACGAAGTTTTAAAAAGAAGGATACCATTATTAAAGTCAATGAACATGTCTCTATTGGTGGAGATCAGTTTGTGGTTATGGCTGGTCCATGCTCAGTTGAATCTGAAGAGCAACTTAGAACGATAGCGAAAGGTGTTAAAAAATCAGGAGCTCATCTTTTAAGAGGGGGAGCGTATAAACCAAGAACTTCACCTTATGCTTTTCAAGGCTTAGAAATTGAAGGCTTAAAAATTCTTCGTAAAATCGGAGATGAAACAGGATTAGCTATTGTCACTGAAATACCTTCAGCAGATTTACTACCTGTTTTTGAAGAGTATGTTGATATCATCCAAGTAGGTGCAAGAAACATGCAAAATTTCCACTTACTTAAAGCGTTAGGGAAATCGAAGAAACCTATTTTGCTTAAAAGAGGTTTATCATCAACTATTGAAGAGTGGTTAATGTCTGCTGAATACATTATGGCTGGCGGTAATGAAAACGTTATTTTATGTGAACGTGGTATTCGTACATTTGAAAAATACACACGAAATACATTAGATATCAGTGCTGTTTTAGCTGTTAAAGAATTATCACATTTACCAGTTATTATTGATCCAAGTCACGCTGCAGGACGTTGGAACATGATTGAAAAATTATCTTTAGCAAGCCTAGCTGTTGGTGCACATGGTTTAATTGTTGAAGTGCACCACGATCCAGAGCATGCCTTAAGTGATGGTGCTCAATCACTTAAATTAAATAAATTCCATCACATGATGGAAGAACTTGATAAGGTTGCTGCTGTATTAGAAAAGACTATACGATGAAAATATTTATCGTAGGTCTAGGATTAATTGGTGCATCTTATGCAGAAGGATTGCACCATCGTGGACACAAGATTTATGCTTATAACAGAAATCATGATCATGTGTTGACAGGCATCAAACAAGGTTTTATTCAAGATGATAATAATCTAAAACGATTATCATCATGTGACCTTGTTATTTTAGCTTTATATCCAGAGCATAATGTTCAATTTGTCAAAGAAAACTTAGAACTTTTTAAAAAAGGTCAAGTGATCACAGATGTTAGTGGAACAAAAACGAAAATGATGAGTGAACTTGAAGAATTACTCCCTAAAGGTGTATCTTATACATCGCATCATCCGATGGCAGGTAAAGAAACAAGTGGTTTTTTATCAAGAGATGCGAAGATC
>SBGC01000070.1 GCA_006226985.1 Bacillota bacterium
AGTGTTTTATATCCTTGTTGGTTAAAACGAGTAATCCATTTAGAAAGTTCATTTTCATCAGCTAAATCCATTTTATTAAGTAATATAAGCATTGGTTTGTTTTTAATTAATTTAAAAAGTTCTGGATTCATCGATGATTCAGGAAGTCTTGCATCAAGTAAAACAAGAACAATATCCATCAGAGATAACTTTTCACGAATCTCACGAAGTGATTTAAACATGTGTCCTGGGAACCATTGGATTTGCTTAATCATCTTAATCCTCCTGGTGGCCACAATCTAAAAATAGCTTTGCCTATAATATCTTTTTCTTTAATGGTACCTATCGAGCGTGAATCTTCAGAAACACTTTGATTATCTCCAAAAACTAAATATTCACCCTCTTTAATTTTGGACATACTCAAGCTACCTTCAACAATGTTTCGTTGTGTAGGCGTTAATAAAACTTGTTCGCCTTGTGGTGTAAAAACAATTTCATTATTAATTAAGATTCTAAAATATCCTTCTGTAAACTCAAAAGAAACATCATCACCTGGTAATCCATGAACTCTTTTGACATAATATACACTATTTTTACCATCAAATGATTCTTCTCTAACCAAAGGATAGTCTTCTCGTGTAATATGAATAACAACGATATCGTTTCGTTCTGCTTCATAATTAAAATGATACACTAAAATCCGATCACTTGGTGAAAGTGTAGGAACCATTGAGTTTTGTGAAACATCAGAAGGTAGAATAAAAAACGCATAAAGTGTAAAAATTGTCATGATTGAAAAACATATAAATGTAATCCAATCAAGAATCTCATATTTATGGGTATGAAAAAATCCTGTTTTTTTAATATCTCTTTCATGTTTGACTTGTTGAATACTAAAAACAACAGCACCAATCGCAATAATGGATGTGACTGCAAACCCTGAATATGCCCATGTGAGATTCATATTTGTCACATCTAACGCATAAAAGATGATAAAAACCATCATCATTAAAATCGTTATAGTTATTGTGATATATGCTTTTTTTAATGTCATGTTTTACCTGTTGATTTGACTAAGAATATTTTCTAATTCGCTATGATTAACAAGGACTTCGCGAGCTTTTGTCCCTTGAGTTGGTGAAACAATATCATAAGCTTCGAGCATTTCAACGATACGCTGCGCACGATTAAAACCTATTTCAAATTGTTTTTGGATTGTGTTAATCGAAGCATTTTGATTTTGAACGACAAAATAAGCTACTTCTTCAAATAAATCGTCTGTGATTAATTCTTTAGCTCTTGACTGTTGTTTAAGTGAGTCATGATCAAAAATATAATCTGGCTTAAATTGCTCACGGATATAATCAGTAACTGCATAGATTTCACTATCAGGGATATAAGCTCCTTGTAAACGATGTGCACGATCAGTTCGTTTTAATAACATATCACCTTTTCCAAGAAGTGATTCAGCACCTTGATAATCAAGGATCGTAACAGAGTCAACAAAGGAAGCAACCTTAAACGCGATACGTACAGGAATATTCGATTTAATCGTTCCTTTTACAACATCCGTTGTTGGTCTTTGGGTTGCTACAAGTAAATGAATACCTGCAGCTCTTGCTTTTTGAGTTAAGCGTTGAATCGCATCTTCAACATCGTGTGGTGCAGCCATCATCAAGTCTGCTAATTCATCAATAACGATGACGATATAAGGCATTTTGTTATCATCAATTAAACCACGTCTAATGTTTTCATTATATGATTTGATATCTCTTGCACGACTGTTTGCGAATGTTTGATATCTCTTTTCCATTTCGTTAACTGCCCAGTTAAGCGCTTGAGCTGCCATTTTTGCATCTGTTATAACAGGTGTAACAAGATGAGGTAAATCGTTATATGGAACAAGTTCAACCATTTTTGGATCAATTAAAATAAGTTTTAAATCTTCTGGTGAGTTTTTCATGAGCAAGCTCACTAAAATCGTATTAACACATACTGATTTACCACTGTTTGTTGCACCAGCAATTAATCCATGAGGCATCGATTGAATATCTACATAAACATTTTCACCATCAATATCCATCCCTAAAGCAACCTTAAGCGGATGATCAACATCATCTAAAAATTCTTTTGTATCAACAACATTACCAAAAGCTACGATTTCAGGTTTCACATTTGGTACTTCAAGTCCAACATATGGTTTTCCTGGAATCGGTGCTTCGATACGAAGTGATTTAGAAGATAGGCTCATCATTAAATTATCTTGAATACCTAATACACGTTTAACATTGACTCCAGGTTCAAGTCCTATTTCATATCGTGTAACAGTTGGTCCTTTTTTACTTCCACGAACTTCACCTTCGATACCAAATTCTTTCAATGTATCGTTAATGCGGTCAATTTGATCGAGTAACCATTCTGGTTTTTCATTTAAATCACGGTCAATTTTCTTAAATAGTCTAGGACTAGGATATTGATAAATCATACTTTGTCGTTCAGGTATGATGCGTGTTGGTTTTGAAGTTTCTTCAGGTATATCATCATTTGAATCATCGTCTAAATACGTAAAATCTGTAGACTTTATATCTTTAGGGGTAATCGGTGTTCTTCTTTGATATGTTTCAAGTATCGGTTCTTTTTCGATTTTCTTTTCTTCTACTGGTTCAAAAGTTGCTATTTTACGTTCTTTTTGAACAGGATTAACTTTAAATGGAATTTCTTCTTCTTTTGGTGCTTGATACTCAGGTTTACGATAACCTATCGGTGTAATAATCTTTCGTTTATGCGTTTCTTCTACAGGTTTTTCATTTGTTGGTTCATAATCGGATCCACCAAAGTACTCTTCTCTTGTTTTATTGGAGACGATATTCGAAAATTCATAATATTTTGTTCCATACTTGCGTATAGCTTCTTCTTCAGTGAGTTTAGATTTCGTTCTAAATGCATCAAAACGGCGTGTCGTGTCACCAGTATCTTTAATTGTAAATGGAACAGTGACAACATCTTTAACACTACGACCAAAAATCGGAGACACAAATCTCTGTTTTTTGTAAACTTCTTTTCCTCGAATACCTTCGATTTTTACGAACTGATGGATAACAAATGGGATAGGTTCAACAGGAAGTTCATGAGATTCCTTTTGTTTTTTCAATTCAATTCACCTTCTTTTTTTAAATCAGCTTTAATTTCTTCATAGAGATCATCGACACCTGTGTCAATCACTTTTTCTTCATTAAACACTTTTTTACTGTAAATCTTATATGTTTCTTCACCGGTAATTGCAATTAAAGCAACACCAATTTTGACAATAACAATGTTTGTTACAGATTCTTGCGTTAATCTTCTAAACCAATACACTGGATTAACAGCATTAATAATCGACATAGCAGCTTTGGTTGCTTTACGATACTTGAGCGCTGTATGTACGATTGGATTATTTTCTATCTTTGTCTTTGTGTCATTCATCTCAGCAATCTTAGCTAGTGTCATACCACGCGTTAATCTAAGTATTTTACCTTCGAGTAATGTTTCAATACGATTCGTAATGTAGTGAGATAGTTTTAATGTTTCATCGATTGTTAATTCTAAATAAGGGTATTTCGATTTAGGATAAAATTTTTTAGAGATATCGATGGATAATTCTCTTGTGATTTGACCTAAATATTTGAAAATACCAATTTCATTTCGCATATTCTTATCTTTAAATTGTTTCTGAGCATCTTCGATTAACCATTTAATTTCTTCTTCATCAATGTCTTGCTCATCTGCTGATCGAAGCTTTAAACCTTTATTCAAGCTTTTAATCACAGCATAAATATAGAAGAGAAAAAGAATTAAAAAACCAAAGCCAACTCCGATGAGAAAGCTTAGGAAGGTTGATAAATCGAAGCGGATAGGTCCTATTGTAAAAAATATATACATACCCTAAGTTCCTCCTTTATAAGATATTATATCATGTATGATAAATATCTAAAACGTTTAAGAGCACGAAAAAAAAGAGTCCGAAGACTCTTTATCCTATTTATGAAACTAAAACATTATTATAGAAGGTATAAAAGACAAATCCTACGGTTGCTTCACCAGTTGAATCAATTGTTACATTTACTGATTCGATATAGTAAATGCGATCGGCTTCATATAAGTTATTAACAAATTCTAAAATGTTTTCTGCTGTTGATATTGTGAAGTTTAATTGAACTTTGATTGCTTTAACCGTACTTGGAATTTCACTACCAAAGGGTGTTGTTGCTTGTTCATTTATATCGAAATTGACATTTGATGCCGTTGATAATTGTGATAAGTTCATCACAAACTCAACTTCATCACGAATTTGTGCTGTGGTATATGTGTTTGGAAGATATTGAATAATTTCACCAATCAAATGATACTCTTCAGTATTTGTAGTATTAACGATTGCATTGATTCTTGATAATATAAGTGTTTCTTGTTCTTCATAATAAGCTAATCTTTTTTCTTGTGCATCAAGTATAAACAACCTAGCAGCAAAGACGATAGCAAAGATAATAGCAATAAAATAAATTACTTTAATTTGACTTACTCTTTTTCCGAATACATTGACTTTACGCATAGTTCATCTTCACCTCCATAATCACAGGTGATAATAATCTTGTTGTTGGTCTAGCGACCATCCATTGTGTTTCATTTGGCGGTGATGTAATCCCATGATATTCATAAATATATAGTAGATAATCTTGAATAGAATCTTCATTAAGTGAGGTAATGACAATCGTAATCGATTGATCAACTTGATCAACCTTGTAACTCATTAAGTCGATATCATCAGGAAGTAAAGCGAAAAGATCAATAAGTTCTTCATTTGCGAATGTTTCTTGATCCATCAAATAGTCATAAGCTCTAGAATAATTCTTTTCGACTGCTGTGTATGTTTTTGCGACTGGTGTTTGTCGTTGAAGATCTTCGAGCTGATTTTGTAAAACACTGTTAATATTCATTTGATTGACAATGTTCTCATTTTGTAAAAAATAGGGTATATAGATAAGTATTGTACTTGAAATGATTAAGAAAGCCATTGCCATTAAGTAATGGAGTGCTTGATTGATCGGTGGAACGCGATTTAAATTGAAATTTAATGTTTTATAAATATCAATTTTATCACTCTTGGGAATACCAGCTGCATAACCCATCAAACATATTTTTGGCACTTTTTTAAG
>SBGC01000154.1 GCA_006226985.1 Bacillota bacterium
GAAGATAAAGAAGATCCTCGAGATTTTTCGATTTGGAAAGTTACTGAGGATGGACTTAATTTTGATTCACCTTGGGGTAAGGGTAGACCGGGATGGCACACAGAGTGTGCGGTGATGAATCACGAAATTTTCGGTTCTGAAATTGATATTCATGGTGGAGGAACCGATCTGAAATTCCCACATCATGAAAATGAAATGGCTCAAACACTTGTTCATGATCACCATCACCTCGCTCGTGTATGGATGCATGTTGGTAGACTCGATGTTGATAATATTAAAATGAGCAAATCACTCGGTAATATCAAGTGGGTAAAAGAACTAATTGAGGAAGTTGATCCTCTCGCCTTCAGATTGTTGACGGTTGGACATCACTATCGCCAACCCATACATTATAGCGATGAATTAATGATGCAGTTTGTTAAAGAATATGATAAAATTAAGCGAGCATTAAAAAAAGCTTTTTTAACATTATCTTTATCGAGTATTGGACAAAGTATACATCACCCAGATTACATATCACAATTTAAGCACCACATGGATGACGATATCAACATACCAAATGTCATCACTCTTGTTTATGAACTGATTAAAGAACTTAACAAAGAAAAAGATGTTGCTCGAATAGCAGTTTTATATGAAACAATAAAAATCATTTTAGACATTTTAGGCATTATGCCTAGATTTGAGATTGAAGATGAAACCTTGATTTTATATAAAAACTGGGAACAAGCAAGAGAAAATAGAGATTTTGAACGTGCTGATGCACTGAGAAAACAGCTTTCAGAACAGGGATGGATGTAACTTGAATGGTTTAACTTTAGCTTATATTGGAGACTCATATTACGAATTAAAAATTAGAACACACCTTATTTCACTCAAATTAACACATGTTAATGATCTTCATAAACGAGCTATTAAGTATACATCAGGACAAGCCCAAGCGACTATTATGAATTATTTAATAGACCATATGCTCATCACTCAAGAAGAAATCGATGTTTTTAAAAGAGGAAGAAATGCTAGTGGTCCAGGTAGAAAAAACATTGATGCTAAAAATTATCATCTAGCAACAGGTTTTGAAGCATTAATTGGATATTTATATATACATCAAACAGCGCGTGCTGATGAAATTATCGATATAGCAATCACCTATATTGAGAAAGGAGATTTCAATGGAAAAAACAGTAGCAAAGAAAGTACAATCCAATGATCAAGATTTGAACGATCTTTTAGAAGAAGAACAACAAGATCAAACTGAAATCTCTAAAAAAGAGAAAAAACAGAAAGGTCCTAAAACAATCATTAAAGAAGAAATGATTACCATGAAAGGTGATCCTTTAGGACTGCATGTTCCTTTAGATGATGAACCGATTGAATCTTTAGATGTTAAAAGTAAAGTTAAAAGTAAAGACGAAATTGTCGTTGAAAGATATAATCCAGACGTTGAAAAAGGTTTAACAACAGAAGAAGTTGAACTTAGACAGATGGCTGGATATGCAAACATAACAGATACAGGTAGTAGTAAAAGTGTAACATCCATTATTACATCAAATATCTTCACGTTCTTTAACTTTATGAACTTTGGTATCGCTATTTGGCTTATTACAGTCAGTGCTAAAATCACAAATATGGCATTTATGGGTGTTATTACAGCGAATATAACCATTGGTATTATTCAAGAAATTAGAGCTAAAAAAACGATTGATAAACTTTCTTTATTATCTGCACCAACAGCAATTGTTAAGCGAGATAATGATGAATTTGAAATTGCTATTCATGATGTTGTCATCGATGATATTCTCCATTTGAGTTCAGGTAAGCAAATTCCTGCTGACTGTGTCGTTCGACAAGGTGTTATTGAAGTAAATGAATCACTCTTAACAGGTGAATCTGATCCGATTATCAAGCGAAAAGGAGATACATTATACTCAGGTTCGTTTGTTGTTTCAGGAAATTGTTATGCACAAGCTACAGCCATTGGTAAAGATATTTATATTCAAAAATTAACAAGTCAAGCTAAGAAATATAAGAAGCCCGAATCTGACTTACTTGGATCACTCAAAATCATTATTCGTACCGTAGGAGCATTGATTTTACCTCTTGCTGGTATTCTATTTTATTTGATGTGGACATCGGTTGATTGGGATCCATCACTGACTATTGGTCAGCGCTTAATGAGCGAAGAGTATTCACTTATTGTTCGTCAAACAGCAGGTGCAATGATTGGTATGATTCCATCTGGGTTGTTCTTATTAACATCGATGGCACTTGCAGTTGGGGTTATTCGATTAGCACAAAATAACACGTTAGTTCAGGAATTATATTGTATTGAAATGCTTGCTAGAGTCGATACACTCTGTTTAGATAAAACAGGTACAATCACTGATGGTACCATGACTGTTAAGAGCATTATTGAATACAAAAATGAATCTGGATTAACGCTAAAAAATATTATTTCAGCGATGTTAAACGCACAAAATGATTCGAACTTAACATCAGATGCACTTGCTGAAAGATTTGGAACAGCTAAACGTATTCGCCATAAAAATTTAATTCCATTTTCGAGTTCTAGAAAATATAGTGCCGTTCAGTTTGAGAGATATGGAACATTTATCTTAGGTGCTCCAGAATTTGTCATTAAAGAAAACTTCTCGAAAATTGAAAAAGAAGTTGAAAAACAAGCTAATGATGGTTATCGTGTACTCGTTGTTGCTCGCTCTGATCAAGACATTGTTGAAAATCAATTTTCAGGAAAAATAGAACCACTTGCACTCATTATGATTGAAGATACAATTCGACCTGATGCGATTGATACGATTGAGTATTTTGAATCACATAATGTGGAAGTCAAAGTTATTTCTGGGGATAATCCAGCAACCGTTTCGCGGATTTCTCAAAGAGCAGGTATTGCAAATGCAGATAAATACATTTCTTTAGAAGGTGTTCAAGATAAAGAAGTTGTCCGTGCTGCATCAAGATACACAGTCTTCGGTCGTGTATCACCTAGTCAGAAAAAACTTCTAATTGAATCACTTAAAAACAATGGACGTACCGTCGCTATGACAGGTGATGGTGTTAATGACATTCTAGCCCTCAAAGAAGCAGATACATCGATTGCGATGGCATCTGGTTCAGAAGCAGCTAGAAACGTATCACACCTTGTTTTACTCGATTCTAATTTCTCATCAATGCCTAAAGTTGTTTCTGAAGGACGAAGAGTTATTAATAACGTACAACGTGTTTCAACACTCTTTTTAACAAAAACAATATTCTCATTCTTACTAGCTATTACAGCAATTATTCGACAAGGATACTACCCTATTCAACCAAGTCAACTTGTCTTAATCGATTATCTTGTTATTGGTATACCATCATTCTTCTTAGCGCTTGAACCGAATAATAAGCAGGTTAAAGGTAAATTCCTTGGTAATATTCTTAAAGCAGCTTTACCTGGCGCAATCGTCGTTATGATTAATAGTTTAATTATCTTTGGATTTGAGCGAACGCTGCTTATGGATAATGTTGTTGTTTCAACACTCATTGTCATCTCAGCAACAACCGTTTCACTAACCGTACTCTTTAGAGTATCAACGCCATTTAATAAAATGCGCCGAACACTCTTCTTTATTATGGTGATTGCATTCTTTATGCTTGTCATCTTCGTACCGCACTTCTTTGATTTTGCACCATTCTATGCACAAGATTACAATGTATATCAACCATTATCAGTACCACAAATATTACTTCTTGTTGTTCTAGCACAGGCAACATTCCCGTTGATGTACGTTTTATCCAATTTATATGGATGGACGAAGACATTTGTGCGTACAATTTTAAACAAACTCGCAGATATGCAATAAACATTGAGGACAATATCTGTCCTCTTTTTTTCAAAAAAATTTTCGATTTGAAAAAAGACTCTTACTATAATACCCTTGGAGGGATAAATCATGATTGTTTACGGTAAAAATGTTATTAAGGAAGCCATTTTTGCAAAAAGAGAAATCTATCAACTTTATCTTGATGAAAAGTTATCTGATCATCATTTCTTAGCATTTTTAAAAGATAGAAACATTAGATTTCAATATAAAACAAAAGGAGAACTTAACGCATTATCACAAAATGCTTTACATCAAGGAATTGTTGCTGATGTTAAGCCTTATGAGTATCAAGCTTTAGAAGATGTGCTCGATGCTTCAAAAAGACAACGCTTTATGATCTTAGATGGTATTGAAGATCCACATAATCTAGGTGCTATTTTACGCACAGCTGAAGCAACAGCCTTAGATGCTATTATTGTTTCAAAAAAAGGTCAAGTACCACTCAATGCGACAGTTGCTAAAGTTTCATCAGGTGCTATTGAACATGTTCCTATCGTTTTAGTGGGGAATATTAATCAAGCTATTCAAACACTAAAGAAAAACAATGTTTGGGTGATTGGAACAGATGGATCAACCGAAAAAACATATGATGATTTACCCAAACATGAATCAGTTGCCATTATTTTAGGTAATGAAGGCGAAGGAATTAGACCTTTGGTAAAACAAAATTGTGATTATCTTGTTAAGATCCCTATGTATGGAAAAATCAACTCACTCAATGTGAGTGTTGCAGCAGCACTCATGATGTATCAGATGATTTAGTATGTATTATGTGATGAATGATTATGAACTGGTTTATCTCATCCGAACCGAACAAGATGAAGTCGCACTATCATTTATGTTCAAGAAGTATCATAAATTCATCTGGAAACATATTCATATATTAAATGTTCAAGAAAAAGAACACGATGATTTACATCAAGAAGGATTGCAGATGCTTTATAAAGCCATTTGGACATTCGATGAAAAAAGAGGAAAATCCTTCACCAAATACTTTGAACTCATCTTAAAAAGACAGTTATATCAATGTATCAAACGCATACCTAATTACGTTCTCTATGAAGATCCACATTTTTATGAGGGTGTTACATATCTTGAAGAAGAGAGAATTGAATTGAGCTTTGCTTCAGATCTCGAACAAATTGTTTATGTGTGTTATTTTGAAGAAGGTATGACAATTGCTGAAATTGCAAAGAAGGAACAACTCTCTAAAAAACAGATATACAATTCCATTTTTCGAATTAAAGAAAAATATAAAATGATGGTATAATAAATAAGATAGTT
>SBGC01000084.1 GCA_006226985.1 Bacillota bacterium
CCAACATTTAGAGCTGAAAACTCAAACACACAACGACATGGATCTGAGTTTTGGATGATTGAACCGGAAATGGCATTTGCAGATTTAGAAAAGAATATGCAAGTTGCTGAAGCGATGGTTAAATACATCATTAAATACGTGTTTGATAAACTTCCAGAAGAAATGAGTTTCTTTAATCAATTTGTAGAACCAGGATTAACAGATAGATTACAAAAAGTTTTAGATAAACCTTTTGCAAGAGTTACACATGAAGAAGCAATCAACATTCTACTCAAATCTGGTGTGAAGTTTGAAAACACACCAAAACAAGGTCAAGACATCAATACAGAACACGAAAAATACTTAACAGATCAACATTTCAAGAGCCCTGTCTTTGTCACACATTGGCCAAAAGATATTAAGGCGTTCTACATGAGACAAAACGATGACGGGAAAACTGTAGCTGCCATGGATTTACTTGTTCCAGGTAGTGGAGAACTTATTGGTGGTTCGCAAAGAGAAGAAAGACTTGATGTACTGATCAAACGTATGGAAGAAATGGGTGTTCCACAACACGATCTTGAATGGTATTTAGATTTAAGAAGATATGGTGGGTGTGTACATGCAGGTTTCGGCTTAGGATTCGAAAGACTCATTATGTATCTATCAGGTGTTGAAAATATTAGAGATGTACTACCATTTCCACGTACACCTAAAAACTGCGAATTTTAATTTTTAAAAATTAAACATGAAAAAAGTGCTGTTTTCTTGATGAAATAACAACAGCACTTTTTTATTTTTGCAAAATACCCCATTAATAAATAATTATTAATTGACAAACAAGGTATCTCATAATATAATTTAATTACCCCTAAAAGCGCTTTCATGAAATTGGTTTGAAAAAAAAGCGTAAAATTCGCTCCTTTACCTCTAAACATGCGTTGATATTTAACCCGTATTATTATATAATACAACTGTTGAGGTGATTTAGAGATGTTAATTAATTTTACGAACACCAGAACCAATAAGATTGAAACCTATCTCGCCTTTTTTCATATACAAAACTTACGAGTGCTTTTGGGATAACCACAGGTACTTTTATTTTTAGATAAAGTAAAGAAACTATACATTAAGGAGTATAAAACAACTATGGAGATCAGATTAGAGAATTTGACGAAAGTCTTTACTGATAAGACCGGTAAAGAAACAAGAGCAGTTGATGAACTATCCATAACAATTCCTTCTGGGAAACTTGTTGGTCTACTTGGGCCATCTGGATGTGGAAAATCGACCACTCTTTTTATGATTGCAGGATTACACAAACCTTCAGGAGGTAAAATCTTCTTTGGAAAAGATGATGTCACACGTTTAGCACCTGAAAAAAGAGGTATTGGTCTTGTTTTTCAAAACTATGCACTCTATCCACACATGACTGTGCGTCAAAATATCATGTTTCCACTTGAAAACATTGATGTAAAACGTTCTGAAGCATTGGAACTTGTTGATGAGATGGCTAAACTTGTTGGTATTCAAGATCAACTTGACAAAAAACCAGCACAATTATCAGGTGGACAGCAACAACGTGTAGCGATTGCACGTGCATTAGTTAAAAAACCACGTGTGCTTCTACTTGATGAACCACTATCAAACTTAGATGCACGTCTTCGTCTTCAAACAAGAGAAGAAATCAAACGTATTCAAAGAGAAACAGGTATTACGACTATCTTCGTTACACATGACCAAGAAGAAGCAATGTCCATTTCGGACCAAATGGTCGTTTTAGATTACGGCGTGATGCAACAAATGGAACAACCACAAATTATGTATAACAAACCAAAGAACTTATTCGTTGCAAAATTTCTAGGTAACCCACCAATTAATATTGTAGATGGAACAGTTAAAGAGGGTAAGATTTACGTTGATGACTTTGAAATTGGTTCAACAAAGGCTAAAGATGGTTCATATACATTAGGTATACGTCCTGAAGATTTTAGATTTGATGAAAAAGGATATGTTGTTGACCCAATGGATATTGAACATATCGGCCGTGATACACTTGTTCGCTTTAAATTAGGGGAAAATGTTGTACGTGCTTTAATTGATTCTGACTCCGTAAGTGATACAGATAAAATCACACTTATTGTTAAAAAAGGTAAAGTTCATATCTTTAATAAAGAAACAGGAAATGTCGTATTATGAAAAAATTCAAGGAATTTATGAAAGAGGCTATTTGGCGCTTTCGGAATAAATTCCACTTTGTCATGACGAAAATTAATGATTTTCTTGAAAGACATAAGTTAGGATTTATCACCCGTTGGCCTGGTTGGCTTAAAGCAATTTTATATTTACTACCTGCACTCTTCTTGCTCGGTGTGTTCACATTCTATCCGATTATCAACTCTTTCATTATCTCGTTTTACACAGGTTATAATTATCAAACAAATGAATTTGATTCATTTACATTTGTTGGGAACTATGCACGTGTCTTGCAACATGAAGAGTTTAGAAGAGCCATTGGTAATACAGCAATCATTGTTGTCATTTCAGTACCGATTACAATTATTATCAGTTTACTGATAGCGGTTGCTATGAATGCGATCAAACCACTTAAAGGGTTTTATCAAACCATATTCTTCTTACCTTACATCACAAACTCAATTGCAATCGGTCTTGTATTCGCTTATATTTTCAGCGGAAATGTCTTAACGATTAACAATGATGCACTTCTTGGTTTAGCAAACCAACTGATCAAAGCATTTGGTGGACAGCCGATGGCATTTATTGAACGTGGAGCGACCTATTGGTCTGCGATGGCAGTTATCCTGATCTATAGTGTTTGGAGTGGCTTAGCCTTTAAAATTATTGTTTTCCTAGCTGGTATCCAAGGCATTGATAAACAATATTATCAAGCTGCGCAAATTGATGGAGCCAATAAACTTAGATCGTTCTCACGAATCACAGTGCCTTTATTATCACCTATGATTTTCTATATCCTTATTACATCAGTTATTGGTGCATTTAAAACCTATACATCCATCGTTGCGATTATCGGTGTCACAGGGCGTATTCAATCACCAAGTGGATCACTTGATTTAAGAACCATCGTTTTCTACATTTATTACTATCTTGATCGTCAAGCTGAGGATGGTTACATCTCGCTCGCTGCGGCAGCTTCGATTATTATGTTTGGATTTATTTTAGTCTTTACGGTTGTCCAACTTCAAGTTGGTAAACGTAGAGTTCACTACTAGGAGGAGGCTATCATGAAAAGATATACGAAACGTATTCGCACACTTGATTTAATTGCCACTCTTATTGATTTAGTCTTTGTCATCTTTGTGATTTATGGATTAAGTTATTTCTTCAGTATCCTTGCTACACCAACAAGAGACAGTGAAGCTGGTATTACAGAAGAAATCAATACAGTTTATCAAATTTTAGGATCTGATGTTACATCAAGAGGGTTAAATACCTTAATCAGCTTATCGATTGGTGTACTCATCATCTTTGTACCAATTACATTTCAAAATATTAAACGTTTACGTAACAAAGAAATTATTGAGATGGATGAATGGACATATCGTACACAACTACTTTATGCATTCATGAGCCCACTCTTAGCATTTAATGTATTCTCTTTTGTTATTCGTTTAATTAATGGTTATGAAATTAAAGAAATCGTTCAAGGATCTGGTTTTAGACAGTCCATGATTGATTATAAGAATTGGATTGTTGATTTATTTAAAGGCGAAGTCTTCAAACGCATGAAGCAAAGAAGACTTGCTCGAAAAGAAATCATCAACAAACAACAAGATTTAGAAAGAATAACACGTAATGATATGATTATGAAAGTTGTAAGAATGGTTGCAACTTACACATTCATAACACTCTTCGCATTATTTATCTTCATCCCATTCTATTGGATGATTATCACAGCCCTAAAAACACATACAGAATTAACAACATCACTCACACCACGGTTTTTTGTACCAATTTCTGAAATGCAATGGGTAAACTTCAAGGTTGCAATTGTTGAATTTAATTTCTGGAGATATATGGTTAATACGCTTGTAGTAGGTATCTTATCCATGTTTGGTACAGTGTTTACAACAATTCTTGCAGCGTTTGCATTCTCAAGACTTGAATTCAAGGGTAGAGACTTCATTTTCTCGGTTTTATTGATGACGATGATGATTCCAGGTGAATTATATACCATTACCAACTATGTCACTATCAATAAATTAGGTTGGATTGACACGAGAAACGCACTGATTTTCCCATTCATGACTTCGGTGTTCTATATTTTCTTCTTACGACAAACATTTAAGCAAATACCGGATACACTTTATCGTGCAGCTCAGGTTGATGGATGTTCAGACTTCAAGTATTTATCAAGAGTGATGATCCCCATTGGAAAACCAACGATTACAACGATTACGATATTATCAGCAATCGGCGCATGGGATGCTTATATTTGGCCACAACTCGTGACACGTACAGAATCTAAGTTCTTAATCTCTGTTGCTTTAAGAAGTACAAACTTCAATGATAATGTTGAAGGACAAGTCAGACCTTTATATCACTTACAACTTGCAGCAACTGCAATTGTAACTATTCCACTCTTAATTGTATTCTTTGCATTAAAGAAATACATTATGGCTGGTGTAGGACGTAGTGGTACAAAAGGATAATAATTCATGGTTACAAGTCATTATGACAAAAATATATAGGAGGAAAGAAATGAAAAAACTTGTATTACTCTTTACATTAGTGCTTTCAGTAGTCTTTATGGCTGCATGTGCTAACCAAAGAAATCAAGCACCTGAACTTCGTGGCGTTGTTGAAAACCCTACGGTTGAAGTAGGTGACTCATATGACCCACTTGATGGTGTCACAGCTTGGGATAACGAAGACAAAGATATTCCAAAAGAAGATATTCAAGTCCGCGGATTTGATCCAGCAGACCTAGAGACTCCAGGTAACTCAACGTTTACAATTGCTGTAACGGACAGTGCAGGGGAAGAAACAAGCATTACTGTTAATTTAACAGTCGTTCAAGGTCATCCAACCATTTCAGGCGTTAATGCAACACCAGAAATCTTCGTTGGTGATGCGTATAACCCACTGACAGGTGTCACAGCAA
>SBGC01000038.1 GCA_006226985.1 Bacillota bacterium
ATCGCAATCTTTTGTAAGTCGAAAGTTTCTTTTGAACCGTTACGTTTTAAAACATACATACTTATCACCCTTTGCAATTTTCAAATTTATTTTCCTTAACCCCCTTAAAGCTAAGAAAAATAAAAAAACACTTTTCGTTTACAGGTATTATATCTTTTATTGACTGTCATTTCAACAGTAAAACATAATTCTTTTTTTATTTTACAATGAATATGATTTACTGAAATTTACAGAAAAAAAGGCATATGATTTTCATATGCCTGTGTGTCAAATTACTGTTTGTTAAATAATCCTCATTTTCTTACTTTACCATTTTCTTTGTCATGTTACGATAAGCAAAGAATAATAGCAACATGGAGAGTGCTATTGAGACGATCATAATCCAAATCATCGGCACATCCAAACCAAGAAATCCTATATGAGATGCTCCATGAATTTGTGATATGTCATTGATTGCTTCAATCGGAATACCTTTATCAAGCATCATTTGATAAGGCCCTTCTAGTAAAATATCCTTTAAGATAATTGACATATGGGTAAAAGGTAGTACTGAAGCTACATATTTCATTGAAGGTCCTAAAACAACTAAAGGCATATAAATACCACTCATGAAACCAATAAATGTTCCTAGAACCCCTGAAAGTGTACCAAAGGCATTGACTGATTTAAGAAGCGTTACTAAAAAGATCATGAGTGATGCTGAAATAAGTGTATATAAAATCAGTAAGAGACTGACAACAAGGAATGTTTCAAAAGGATACCAAAATGATGTCGTTAGACCTACATAGAAATAGGTTAATACCCACATAAATAAAGTTAAAACAGACGTAACGATGATAGAAGATAAATAATAGGATAAGATAATTTTGTATCGTTTAACTGGTGTTACAAGAAAAGCATCAAGTCTTTTTTGTTCTAAGTCGGTGATTAAATTACCCATAATACCTAGTGAAAGAGAGAGGGTATTAATGACGAGAATACCACCCATCATCACACCGGCAATGATATAATTTTTTTCTGCTTTTGAAAAAGGAATCAGTGGATTTTCAAATAGAGGTCCACTTGTGTAACTCGCTCCAATAAATAAAAAGTAGAGAGCAAGCAAAATAAAGACACTCAAGAACGAGAAAAATACAGCGGTTTTATCTCTTAGAAATTTAAGTATATGTCTTTTGGTTAGGCTCACTAAATCATGCATTTATCTCACCTCCTACGACGTTGATAAATACATCATCCATAGTTCCACTAACGACTTCAAATTGTTTGATGTTATGTTCAAATAATTTAATTAATACAATAGCATCATTTGCATCTTTTACATCAATAACAAATTGATCAGCAATTTTATAAAAAGCTCTATTGTGTTGATTGATTTCTTCAACAAATTTGACTTTATCAATAGGTACAATCTTTAATCGATCATTTGAATATTCATCTTTAAGATGTGCAGGTGTTCCTTGTGCAACGATTTTACCTTTATTAATAATGACTACATGATCTGCATTAGCAGCTTCTTCCATATAGTGGGTTGTTAAAAACAAGGTCATACCTTGCTTATTCTTTAAATCATCGATGACTCTCCAAACAAGTTGTCTCGTTTCTGGATCAAGTCCTGTTGTGGGCTCATCTAAGAGTAGGATTTCTGGATTTGATAAAAGTGCTCTTGCGATTTCAGCTCGTCTTTTTTGTCCACCAGAGAGTGTTTTAAATCGTTGATTTTCAAAATCGGCAAATTGTAAAAAGCCTCTCAACTCTTCATATCTTTTTTTTACTTCTGACTTTGAGTTTAGATATAAAGATCCACGATAAAGCAGGTTTTCTTTCACAGATAATTCATCATCTAAAACATTATTTTGAAAAACAACACCAATTTTATGTCTAAAATAGTTGTGATTTGTTTCTCCATTTAAAAAAATCTTTCCACTATTAGGTTCAAGTAGCGTCGTCATACAGTTAATTGTCGTAGACTTACCTGCTCCGTTTGGACCCAGAAAAGCGAAAAGACTTCCTCTTCTTACTTGGAATGAAACGTCATTAACAGCGATTAAATCTCCATAACTCTTAACGAGGTTTTCAACAGTCAAAATCGTGTCCATAAACATAGACCCCCTTGTTCATATAATCGCCATTAGTATAACATAATTTATGTCAAAAGATAGTCATTTTTTTTAGCCAGCACACGAAGAAAATGCTAATAATAAGATTGCGATATATACAATGACAAAACTGATTGGGGTGAAAATAATTGAAACAACAGATTTCAATATTTTTACATGACCTATTTTATTCTTGATTTGAGAAACGTAATAGGCAACAAAGGAGATACTTAAAACAAAATGAGCAAAATGATAATACAATACGGCAGTAGCAAGATACATGATGACACTTGGTGCTGGAGTCACAGCTTTTACAAGTGCGTAACCGAGGATGAGTAATGCAGATGAAATTACGAAGATTGAAACAGTGATTTTGAATAACAATCCTTGATACTTTTTAAACTTATCAACTTTTGGATGATCGTTCATGATTCTCACTTCCTTTGACATCATTTTATGCCTAAATACTTTGAATGTCAAAGATTGAAGTCAGAATGCCTTATATAAAATAAAAAACTAGAACACAATCGTCCTAGTTTATGTTTTTATCACTTATGTCCTTCTTTAGGTACAATACAGATAAATTTAAGTGTTTGAGTGCCTATGTTTTTAAATTGATGAAGATGATTTCCTGGTACATATGCATAAGAACCAGCTGAAATTGGGTAAAACTTACCTTCAATCATCAGTTCACCCTCACCTTCTAAGACGTAGTTTACATGATACCAAGGATGACTGTGTTTAGGTGTGTGCCCTAAAGGTTTAACTTCGAGTACTCTTAAGACATGACCTTCCCATCCTTCTTGTGGTGAAACGAGTGCTGCAATCGATGCGTCTTTTACTTCTGGACTGATAATCTCTTTAAAATTTAATTCTTTAATGTTTCCAACAATCATGTGATTTTACCTCATTCGTATATTTCATTTTTATTGTAGCATGTCACATAACTTAAATGTTATGAAATGTCTTTTAAATAGTTAAAAATCGTTTCATCAATTAAATCATTGGAGATAACTTTAATTTTATTATAGCCCTCTTTTAGTTTGACATTCATTTTAAATATACCATTACTCGAATAAACCTTCCCTAAGTACCGATGATTACAATAGAAATCCACATGAGTTTGATTGCTATAAACCTTGAGTTCGATATGTTGTTTTTTACGATGTGTAAATCGTTTAGCTGTTAAGTGAAGCATAGGCTTTTGACTCCACTTGGCTTGATAATAGAAAAATGCGTCTTTTTTTATTTTTCGATCATGAGATACTAAACCTTTATTATTAATTCCTTTGGTATTTCCTTCCGCTCTAGCATCAGATGCGAATGAAAACATGTTCCATACAAATGATCCCCAAATAAAGGGTGTTTGCTCAATCATTTGATAAATCGTTTCGTGATACCACGCATGATATTCTTCAGAATAATCCCAAGGTTTTGGATCTTCACTATGAACATCGATTAATCCCTCTGCCCCGTATTCAGATAAACATACAGGTTGATTGGGGCGTGCTTGATGATAGTTTGCTAGCCAGTCTTTTAAATCATGTGCTTGACCTACATACCAACCGTAATAAAGATTATATCCAATTAAATCGGTGATGTTGTTGTGATAGTCATCAAAAGCAACATTCGCTAATTGCGCAATCGTTGAAAATCGATAGGGATCTATTGTTTTTGTTAATGTGTGGAGTTTATCATAAATCTCGTTTGATGAAACTCTTTCACCTCTTAGCGTAATTTCATTACCAATACCCCACATACAAATTGAGAAGTGATTGTAGTTCTGTTTGATAAGTTCTTCCATTTGAATGAGTGCATTTTTTCCTGATAAATCCGTTGTTGATGTTCTTGATATGTAGGGAATTTCAGCCCAGACAATGAACCCTAGACGGTCACAAAGTTCATAGATTAAATCAGCTTGTTGATAATGAGCTAGCCTAATAGCGTTTGCTCCTGTGCTATAAATTAACTCCATATCTTCTATATGCATATCATCTGATAGCGCATTACCTTTGTGTTCACGATCTTGATGTCTGCAGACACCATATAATTTATAGGGTTTACCATTTAAGTAAAATGATGTTTGATCAACATGAAAAAATCTTAAACCTGTGGGTATGATTCTTTCATCAACTTTGATGTGATCTAGGAATAGTTCAACTTCGATTGTATATAGATAAGGATCTGAAATGCCATGCCATAAATGTGGATTGATAATTCTAAGTTGATGAGAAAGGTGTGTTTTTTGAAAGATCAATTGATTGGTTATCGATTGATCAATCATTGTTCCTTGATGATCTTTTATCTTAGATATGATGGTGATGTGTTTCGTATCATTATATCGATAATCAATATATGCATCAATTGATAAGATGGCTAACTCATGAGTAACATCCTGTTGTGATACATAGACACCATTAGCTCCAACATGCAAAAGATCAAATAAAACGTCATCTGTTTCAATCAAAGAGATTTTACGATAAATACCTCCAAAAAACGTAAAATCTGCTGTGAGTGGATATATGTGATCATAATGTCTGTTATCTACATAGACAACAAGTTCATTATTCGCTTGTAAATCGTCTGTTAATTCAAATCGAAATCGTGAATAACCTCCTTCATGTGTTCCCAATAATTTTTGATTGAGATACACCGTTGTTATACTATTAGATCCCTCAAATTCGATAAAGACACGTTTTTGAGTTTTATGATATTCAAAATGTTTAGCATATGTCGAGATGATTCTGCGATAATCATCATTCCCGTCTTCACCATCTAAATTGTTCCACGTGTGTGGAATATCTATTTTTTCAAACTTCGATAAATCGATGTGGTTAGGTTGTATCTCTTCGTCCTTAAAAAACCAGTCTTTACTAAAATCTATTTTATGCATGTGTTCAAACTCCTTTTGTAATAATGTCTCATAATATATGAAAAAGTTTTCATAAAGCCCTTTTTAGTTTCATTCGCTTGTGCTATAATGAATGAAAACACAAAGGAGAACAAATGTGAAAAAATTAATGTTTTTAAGCATGTTATTTGTATTTGCACTGTTACTTACAGCATGTAAGAGTGATGAATACAAAGATGAAGCTGGATTGTATGAAGCCTATTTCATGGCTGGGGACATACAATTATCTAATTTTGAATATTATACAATTGAGTTAAAAGCAAATGGAGATGCAATCATTAAATCAAAAGCAGCGAATAACCCATCAAGTGAATATGAAGCAAAAGCTACATTTGACATTGAAGATGGAAAGATTATAATCGTGAGCAAAAATGGCGATCAAAAGATTACGGAAACTTACGATTATATTGATGGTGAAATTCATATGCTTGATGTTTCTGTATTAGAATTATCGCTGACAATAAAGTTTAGACGTAGTCAAGATTAGTAAATTTTCATCAATTTCTCAAAAAAACACCTCATCGTTTTGATGAAGTGTTATTTTTTTTAAAGTACCATAAACTTATGCTCAAAGAAATAATCGAGCAGTGTTTTTCTTGTAATAATACCTGTAAAGTTCCCATGTTGATCAATAATAGGAACAAAATTTTCATGAGATGCTTTTGATAATAATGTAGGCATTGTTGAATCAGCACTGACTGCTTCGTAGTCACGATGTCTTTCTACATCAGACACTTTAAACTTATTTAATTTTTCAGGAATAAAACAATCGGTATGCTTTAAAAGAAAGTGAAGTATATCTCCTTCTGTGAGCGTCCCAACATATTTTTGATCTTTCGTGATGACAGGTATCGATGTATAACGATGTTTAGTCATCGTTGTTAAAGCGTCACCAAGTGGTTGATCATTATAGACGAGAGTCACATCATAGAATGGTTTTAAGAAAGATGTAATGTTCATATTTTTTATCTCCTGTCATTAATTCTTTATAACCATTATACTATAAAAAAGGAAAAAATAGTTAATCAACAAGTTCATAATTTCGATATCTAGCAACTTGCTTAACGTCTTTATCGCCTCTTCCCGAGAGATTGACAACGATAATTTTATCTTTATCTAGCGTTTTAGCGAGCTTAAATGCTTCGACTAATGCATGAGATGATTCAATCGCTGGAATGATTCCTTCAAGCCTAGATAATAATTCAAATGCTGATACAGCTTCTTCATCGGTTGCACTAACGTATGTGACACGGTTGATGTCTTTTAAGTATGCATGTTCTGGTCCAACACCTGGATAATCAAGTCCCGCAGAGATGGAGTAAACAGGAGAGATTTCTCCATCTTCTTCAACGAGACAGATGGTATTCATACCATGAATAACAGCTTCTTTTCCAAGTGTCATGGTTGCAGCATGTTCTTTTGTATCAATGCCTTTACCTGCAGCTTCAACACCTATTAATTTAACAGATGGTTGATCAATAAATTGATAGAAAGCACCAATCGCATTTGATCCTCCTCCAACACAGGCAATCACATAATCAGGAAGTTTTTGTTCAACTTCAATTATTTGTTGTTCAATCTCTTCTCCAATGATTTTTTGAAAGTCTCTGACCATGGTTGGGAATGGATGTGGTCCTACTGCTGATCCTAATAAATAAAATGTCGTATCTAACTCTTTACTCCATTGAACAAGTGCGCTATCAACTGCTTCTTTAAGTGTTTTGAGTCCATCATGAACGGCAACAACTTTCGCACCTAATAGTTCCATACGATAGACATTTAAACTTTGTTTAAGTACATCAACATAACCCATATGGATTTCGCATTCCATCCCAAAGAGTGCAGCAGCAGTTGCAGTAGCAACCCCATGCTGACCAGCACCTGTTTCAGCGATGAGTTTTTTCTTTCCCATCCGTTTAGCAAGTAATGCTTGACCGAGCACATTATTAATTTTATGTGCCCCTGTATGATTTAAATCTTCACGTTTTAAATAGATTTTTGCTCCTCCAAAATGCTCTGTTAAGTTTTTTGCATAGTAGAGCAAAGAGGGTCTATTTGCATAATTTTTTAAATAAAACTTAAATTCATTTAAAAAATCTTCATCATGCTTATACGTATCATAAGCCTTTTCAACATCTTTGACCGCATCTAGTACAGGTCCTCCTACAAATTGTCCTCCGAATTTTCCAAACTCCATGGTTTGTCCTTTCCGTCTTTAAAAGCGTCGTATTTTTAGGAACAAAAAAAGCATCCATCCGAATCGGGACGAGATGCTCGTGGTGCCACCCAAAATTTAAGAAACAATTGTTTCTCCTTTTTTAAAATACTCCATCATTTAAGACTTTTATATTTTTGTTCGATAACGGGAACTCTCCGGCTAAGAGCTACTTTGTTCACTCTGCTTCTCAAAAGACCATTCGCTTAGTTATTCAATCGCCTATCTTTCACCACCATAGACTCGCTTTGGATGTTTACCTAAGTTACTTTTCTTTATCTTCGAATTTAGTTCTATTATAACGATCATGATAATTTTGTCAATAGAGAAGTTATTTTTTTTACGGTAATATTTTTGATTAGTTAAAGAAATTAGCCTTTTAGTTATATAATGAAAGTGAAAATCATAAAAGAAATGGGTGATATTTGTGGCAAAAGAAACCTATGAAGAATTACTAGAGCGCATTCAAACATTAGAAAAAATTAACGATCAACTTTTAAAAGATCAGATGCAAGACGTTAAACTAAACTATGCTTGGGCGGGAAGTCTTGGGCATTGGTATTTTGACTATCAAGCCAATAAAGTCACTTATAACCCTCTTAAAGTTCTAGCACTTGGATATACAAAAGAGGAAATCAAGGAGGAAGTGAACTATCAATTTTTTACCGATAGACTACATCCAGATGATTACCAAATGGTGATGAATAATATGATTGATCATCTGAAAGGTTTGACACCAGCTTATGAAGTTGAATACCGAATCAAAGCTAAAAACGGTTCTTATAAATGGTATTATGATCGTGGTATTGTTACACAAAGAGATCGTGAAGGAAACCCACTCTTTTTAAGTGGTATTGTCTTCGATATTTCGGAGAAAAAGAAATATCAAGAAGAACTCGAAGAAAAAAATAGAATGCTTCGTGAACAAAGTTCAAGGGATTCACTAACCTATCTTTATAATCACCGTTCGTTATATGAAAAATTGAATGAATATATTTTACATGCCCGTAAATATCAACCTTTAGTCATCGCGATGATGGATATCGATGATTTTAAACTTGTTAATGATTTAAAAGGCCATGTCTTTGGCGATTCAATTTTGTTGGAACTCTCAAAAATTATGCTTCATCATGCTCGAAAAGATGATTTTGTCGCACGTTATGGCGGAGAAGAATTCTTTATGATATTTCCGAGTTCTACCATGGATGAAGTTTACTTAGTGTGTGAACAAATCCGAAAAGATTTCATGAAATTCACCTCTTTACGTGGACAAAAGATTACTGTATCGATTGGATTAGCTGTTTATGAAAAAGGAACTGCAAGTGAGTTCATTCATCAAGCTGATTTGAAACTTTATGAGTCTAAACACAATGGAAAAAATCAGATATCCTATTAAACAAAAGGACTGACACATTTTGTCAGTCCTTTTTATTTATCTTAACACTAATAACTTTGATGATGTCATTTTCAGGGTCAATATCAAGATGATAAATGAGTTGATAGGGCACTTGATCTTCTTGTAGACTCACCAATAAGTGACATAATGCAATACCTATATCGAGTGCTTGTATATCATAGGGTAACGATTTACCGTATTGTGGTGTCCGTTCAAGATATAAATGGATGGTGTCGTTTTCTATAATACATCGCCAGGGTTGTTTATTGGATGCTGATGGTCCTATCTGAATAAGTTTTAAATATTTTGCTAGTGGGTGATTTATCGATAAAGGATGGTTAAAATCATGTTCAAAAAAGAGTGTTTCAAAAGGTTTTCTTTGATCACCTCTAGAAGCTCTCCTGATGATTGTTTCACGAAGTGATTTTTTACTGTTTGGGTATCCTACTGGTGTAATTGCTGGAATGACTTCATTGTAAGCTTTCATAGGATCAAATATTTCACGATTAAAGGTTCCACCTAACCAGACAGTTCCTAAATCATGTTCTGTAAGTTTTAAGATAACATGCTCAAAAAGATAACCAAAATCAATGAGACCTTCAAATGAATTCGTGACTTTTCCAGCAATAAATGCTTTATAATTTTTAACAAAACCATAGGTGCCTATTTGTGATTGGGTGTCATTGATAATGGGTGTTTCATAAAAGAATAAATGGATGGAATTTCCAAAAGGACCTCGTAGTAATTTGACTTCATCAATAATTTGATGAACTTTTTTTTCATCTTCTTTTGTCAAAGTTTTTCTCTGAAAGGTTCTAACCGATACTCTTTTCTCAATAGCTTCAATCATATAATCACCTCACATTGTTATCTGTTTTTATTATATACGAAAATGTTATATTTATCATGTTTGTGATAGTCATCATTGTTGTGATTAAACTTAAATAAAAGGTTTTTGAAGATTATTGTAAAACAATATGCCTAAAAATTGACAAAACACGTTAAAATAGTAATTGAGGTAAAGGAGAAAACATTATGTATCTTATCAAAGAAAAAATATCATTAACACCTCATGTAACAAAAATGATCATTGAGGCTCCATTAGTAACAAAACATGCAAAAATTGGTCAATTTGTGATGATACGTGTTGAAGAAAATGGCGAAAGAATTCCTTTAACATTAGCTGATTTTAGCAAAGAACAGGGTACGATATCAATCATTTTTCAAGTCGTTGGAAAAACAACATATCTACTAAACCAACTCAAACAAGGCGATTATATTATGGATTGTGCTGGTCCTTTAGGAAAACCCTCTGAACTTGAGGGGTTAAAAAAAGTTTTACTCGTCGGTGGTGGATTAGGTTGTGCGATTTTGTTTCCTATTGCAAAAGCTCTACATAAACAATACACAGAAATAACGACAATTATTGGTTTTAAGAATCAATCTTTTATTTTTCTTGAAAATGAATTTAAATCCATTTCAAAAGAAACATATCTTTTGACTGATGATGGCTCTTATGGAGAAAAAGGATTTGTCACAGATCAATTAAAGAAAATACTTGAATTAGATCAAACTTTTGATGAAGTGATTGCTATTGGACCGATACCGATGATGAAGGTTGTTGCAGAGTTAACACGTCCTTATCATATTAAAACCATCGTATCGATGAATCCTATCATGGTTGATGGCACAGGTATGTGTGGTGGTTGTCGTATCAAAGTTGATAACCACATTAAATTTGCTTGCGTTGACGGACCAGAATTTGATGGTCATTTAGTCAATTTCGATGAATTACAAAAGAGAAATCAAATGTATCAAGAGATTGAAGGAAAAGCTTATCAAGATGTTTGTAGAGGTGGAAAATGAATAAACAAGTGATGACAACATTACCTCATGCAAAAAGATTAAACACATTTTTAGAAGTCAATTTAGGATACACTGAGGAACAAGCTGTATTAGAAGCTACTCGCTGCTTATCATGTAAACATCATCCATGTATTGGTGGTTGTCCTGTAGGTATCGACATACCAGGATTTATTAAAAAAGTTTCTGAAAGAGACTTTGAAGAAGCCTATCAAATCATTACCTCTTCTTCTTGCTTACCAGCTGTTTGTGGTAGAGTTTGTCCTCAAGAAACTCAATGTGAACAAGTCTGTGTATTATCGAAAAAAGATCAAGGGATTGCGATTGGGCATCTTGAACGCTTTGTTGCGGACTATCATATGCAACATGTCAAAGATGAAATTGAAACTATCCCTAAGAATAACCACAAGATTGCTATTGTAGGTTCAGGACCTGCTGGATTATCCTGTGCTCATGATTTGATTAAAGAAGGATTTAGTGTTGACATTTATGAAGCACTTCATCTTCCAGGTGGTGTTTTATCTTACGGAATTCCTGAATTTAGATTACCAAAATCAATCGTGATGCATGAAGTAAATCAATTAAAACAAAAAGGTGTTAACTTAATAACAAACGTTATTATTGGTCAAACCTTAACAATAGCTGATCTAAAAGAGATGGGTTATGATGCGATATTTATTGGAACAGGTGCTGGATTACCTAAAATGATGAATATTCCTGGCGATATGTTATCAGGTGTCTATTCTGCAAATGAGTTTTTAACGCGTGTGAATTTAATGAAAGCTTATGATCAAACACATACAACACCTATTTATCATGCAAAAAAAGTTGCTGTGGTCGGTGGTGGTAATGTTGCACTTGATGCAGCAAGATCAGCATTAAGACTTGGTGCATCTAAAGTTTATATTGTGTATCGAAGAACAAGAAATGAACTTCCAAGTAGACTTGAAGAAGTTATTCATGCCGAAGAGGAAGGCATTGAATTCATTTACTTATCAACCATTAAAGAAATAGTGGGTAATGAAAAAGGATTTGCAACACAAATTAGATGCAATAAAATGATGCTTGGTGAAAAAGATGCCACTGGACGCCCAAGACCTGTCGAAAATCCAAATGACACCTTCTATTTAGATGTTGATGAGGTGATCTTCGCTATTGGAACAACCCCAAATCCTTTAATTCTACAATCAGATAAAGAACTAGTCTCTACAAGAGAAGGATGTTTAATCGTTGATGAACATACTGGTGAAACTAGCGTTCCACTCATCTATGCAGGTGGTGACGTCGTAACAGGGTCAGCAACGGTCATCTTAGCTATGGAAGCTGGTAAAAAAGCAGCTCAATCGATTATTAAACGATATAAAGGTGTGTGAAATTTTCACACATCTCTTTTATTTATTTACTACATAGTTGCAATCTCATTTTTCATTTTTTTATGCTAAATGGTTATTAATGAATGTTATCCGTGCAGTTAACCATGATTTTAAATAGTTAACGGCATCACTTTGTGATTGAATATCTTGTTGATGATAGATAACATGCCATCCTGTCGTTTGACGTGTTGGTTTCCACATTTGATGATTTGACTCGAAGAGTTCACCATATAATGATTGATATTCATCAACACTTTCAATCATTTCATTGATCATACCTTCTAGCTTTATTGCGTTCCATCTATCTTGGACTAGACCCATAAACCATGGTAAGGATGCTAAATCATAGAGTAAGTGATTCATGTGAATAGTGTTTGATGCATAATCTGAGTAATGATTACCGTATGATAAGTCAAAATCCCATGGTGGACCAAAAATTATTTTTCCGTCTTTATCTTTATATAAAAATCGGGAACTAAAGTTATTATCAAAATCGTTTGTAATGAGTTGCAGTAAATACATATCGACTGCAGATTCAATGTCAATCAAATTTTCAATCACTGCTTGTGATTGATCAACATAGATTGCATCATAAACATCTAACATAAAATCTCGAATATATGAGACTTGTTGACTAGATTTCGCATCACTTTTTATCACATAAAAAGAGAGTAGCTTTGATGTTGTATATTCAGGATAATTCCACCAACCAAGTTCAGCTGGGTTTCCTGAATAACCCGGTATATCAAACCAATCAACCATATACGTTCCTTCGCTATCTCTTCTTCCACCGTCGCCTTCAAGTTCGATTAAGTATCCTGTATTTGTGATACTTCCATCTAAAACGCCAGATTCATCAATATTGATACGATAAGGATTGATATGTGTTTGTTCTAAAACAAGATAAATACCTTGAGAGACTCCATTAAGGATAAGTTCAACATAAGCTGAATCTGATACAAATGTGTTTCTCATGAGTTTGTTTGCTAAATCATAGGTGATTTTGTTTCTAAGCAAAGACAAATCAACATATTCTGCTAATAAAAGCCAGCTTTTTGAAGGTCCATTGCCTAAACCGAGCAATTGAATATCTGTTTCAAACTTAAGTCGATAAGGCTTCTTGTCAAACTGCTGAGTTGAATTCCCTCTAAGTCTTATACCTGCTTCTAAATCAATAAATGAATGTTCGGTATCTTTTGATGATAATGTAACTTTGCACGTTGTATAGATTTCATCACTTAAAATAGGCTCTGCACTCATGGTTTCAATGTGGACGATTGGTAATAAATGATCGGTTGTTGGTGTTGATTCTACAATAGTTGTATTGGGTGGTTCAGAAATAGGTACTGTTAATGTTGGATCTGTTTCATCTTCTATGACCTCTGTACATGCAAATAAAAAGAAACTTAAACACAATAAGTTACACATGATGGCTAAACGAAAAAAGGTAGATTTTTTCATCATATAACCCCTCAC
>SBGC01000057.1 GCA_006226985.1 Bacillota bacterium
GCTATTGATTTCTCATGACCTTTTTCTAAGCATTTTTGAATAAATCTTTTTTCTTCATTTTCTAAAACTTGACGATCTTTTTTAGACACACCTCTACGTAAGATATCAGCTTCTGCAAGTGTGTATCCAGCAAACTCAGATGCTATCCGCATAATTTGTTCTTGATAGACAATAATGCCATAAGTGTTTTTTAAAATAGGTTTTAAATCTTGATGTATATATTCAAAGGATTTTCCATTTCTCCTACTAATGTATTCATCTATATTATCCATAGGACCAGGTCGATATAAAGCTAAAATAGCGACTAAATCTTCAAATGAATTCGGTTTTAATTTCCGAAGTACAGCACGCATTCCAGATGATTCAAGTTGAAAAATACCGGATGTATCTGATCTTTCAAGAAGATGATACGTTTTTTCATCATCAAGTGGTATATCTGTGATTTGAAACTCAGGATTTGCTTGCTGAATACGTGTAACAACTTCATCGATAATGGATAAGTTTCTAATACCTAAGAAATCCATTTTCAATAATCCTAATTCTTCTAAATCCTTTTGTTCATATTGGCTTTGATAAAAGTCATTAATTCCAATTTGAAGTGGTATGGACTCCGTTAAATCTTGTTTCGCTAAAATCATTCCAGCAGCATGTGTTCCTGTATGTCTTGGTAATCCTTCAATCTTTTTAGCAACCTTAAGAAGTCTGACCATTTCATAATCTGTTTCATCAATATCATCTTTGATGACTCTCGCAATTATTCCATTAACACGTGATGTATCAATTTTCATCACACGAGCAATATCGCGAATCGAAGATCTTAAAGCAAACGTTCCAAATGTTACAATCGATACCATATGGTGTTTCCCATATTTTTCTTTAACATATTGTAAAACGATATCTCTTTTATCATCAGGGAAATCCATATCAATATCTGGCATGGTTATACGTTCAGGATTTAAAAATCGCTCAAAAAGTAAGTCGTAGGTTAATGGATCTACATCGGTTATACCTAAGCAATAAGCTACAAGTGATCCCGCGGATGATCCACGACCAGGACCTACAAAAATACCATTCGTTTTGGCAAATCGCACAAAATCATAGACGATTAAAAAATACGAATCAAATCCCATGTTGTGAATCACATTGAGTTCGTATAAAAGACGATCTTGATAGACCTTTTCTTGAGCATTCACTATCTTTTTTAATCGCTTTCTTAAGCCTACAATCGCTAATGAGCGAAGGTATGCTTCAGGTGTTCCTTCTGGTGTTGGATATTCAGGCATTTCAAAGGTAGGTGGTTGATATGTATAACTAATGGATTGGATAAAATCAGAGAGATTTTTAAAGACAAATGGATAATCTTGGAAAAGCTCTATGAGTTCATTTTTTGTCATAAATGTATAATTCGCATCTTTGATTTTTTCATTATGCTCACTATCAATTTTTATGAGTGCTTCATATGCTTCTTCATCTTCGTGATTGATATAGGATGTTTGGTGTAATGGTAACAACAAAACACCCGCTTTATCAGCCATTTCTTTAAGTATAGGAGCAACCTTCATTTCTTGATCAAAAGAGTCTAAGCATAAACCAATATAAAATGACTTCAGTGCCTTAAATTGTTGAATGTATCGATATGCTTGATCTTGTTCATCTTTCATAATGTGTTGATCAATTGCTGAAGATAAACCTAAAGAGACAAACATAAGACCTTCTTTAAGTGATAATAAGTCTTGAAATGCTATTTCAGATGATTGTTTTTTCATGACTAATTTTAACAAGTTTTGATATCCCGTTTGATCTTTAACAAAAACTAAAAAACGTGACGTTTCTAAGTCAAGCGCTACGTTGATTTCTAAACCAAGAACTGGTTTTAAACGTGTTTTTTTCATCGCTTTAAAAAATTGATGTGTGCCATGTAAATTTGAATTAGAAAGCGCAAGAAAATCATATCCCCCGTTGACAGCCTTTTCAATAAGGGTTTCCTGAGGGATTGTATTTTTTAACATTTCATATGAACTTTGTGTGTATAGAATACCGAACAAAATAATCACCTATTCTTATTATATCAATCAAAAAGACGATTCATGTAAAAAAAAATGCTTTAGCAGCATTTTTAGAATTTTGCAAATCCTTCGCCAAACTCAACACAACGTTCTTCTTCTTCACTTGATGGTGTTGAATTCACTTTAAATCCTTCTTCGAATAACTTAGCACCTGAAGCAATTGTACGTTCTTGCCAAGCATCCATCCATTCGCCTTCGCCCCAACCATATGAGCCAAAGAGCGCAACTTTTTTACCTGATAATGAGCCTTCAACTGCTTCAAAGAATGGTTCAAATTCATCTTCTTCTAATGTTTCAACACCCATTGATGGACAACCAAATGCGATTTTATCGAAGTTATTAACTTCACTTGGATCAACTTGGTCAACTGTTCTCATATCCACAGATGCCCCTGCTTTTTCCATGCCTTCTTTTACTTTTTCTGCCATAATTTCTGTATTACCGGTTCCGCTCCAGAATACTAATAAAATATTTGCCATATGTAAGTCTCCTTTTTAAATCATCATTTTGATTTACGCTGTTATTATAGTGTATAGAAGCCCTTTTGTCAAAAAAAACGGTTTATAATTTTTTGTAAAAATAGAACACTAAACTCGCTCCAATCGCGATAACTGCAATCACAGGTAAATAGGATGTCATTTCTATTTCTTCTTTGTTTGGTAAAACTGAAATTGTTCGAATAAGTTTCGTCGCATTCCCTCTTTCATCTGTGGCGATATAGATAATGTCATATGTCCCTGGAATGTTTGTATCAATGGTATATGGATAACATGATATTTTAACCTTACTGCTATGTTCAAAAATATGCACACCTTCCATAGGATTAAAGGGGTTATGTTGTTTTATGTTGAGCTCTGAAAAAGAAATTTGGGGCTTTCTTGCATCATCAATACGATACTCAAGATATGCTACCACTTCATTTCTTGATGCATCACTTAAAGAGTATACAACATGATAAACACCCATTCTTGAAATATCTATCTGATGTGTGATGAGGACATCGGATAGATGAACTTCTTGATAATTATCAGCAATCTCTAAAATGAAACTTTTAAGATCAACCATCGGTTCATCAATTTGAGCAATATACGTTTCAAATTTAAGTGTAATCGTTGGTGGTGAAATATCTAAAATAATAAGTTCAGTTTGAAAAACGCCTTCATTTTGTGAAAGATCATATGCATAAACAGTGATTGGGTATACACCAATCTTTTGATAATCGACCTTTGAATCATCAATGATGATTTCTATATCTTCATCTTTCGTGTACTGATCACTGACATCAAAATAAGAATAATATGCTCTCTTTTGAAAATCAGTAACAACTATCTGATCAATTTCTGCAATAACAGGAGGTATTTGATCGATAATTTCAACATAACCTCGGTATATATAAACATTTTTTGATAAGTCACTAATTTCAATAATGATCGGATAAAAGCCAACAACATCCATCTTTGGTGATACGGTTATTTTAAGGCTAATATCAACGTGATCATCATAATTATCGATATAGTCAACAAGATTGAAAAAATGAGGGATAGGACTAAAGACATCAAATATGAATGGTTCTTTGATGATGAGTGTAGGAGGGGTATCATCAATGACTTTTATCTTTAAAATGACTTCAGTAGCGTTACCTGATAGGTCGATTAAATGATAATAAATATGATATGTTCCAATGCGCCTTGAATCAATATCATGGAAAACGAAAACATCAAAAATGGTGAGTGTATCATAATTATCTGTCACACTCAACACATAACTTAACAATAACTCAGAAGTGATCTCTTGAAAAACTTTGATCGGTTCTGGTTGACTTTTTAATGTAATAATCGGAGGTGTAGTATCAATGATTGAAAGATCAAAATGAAATGTTTGTTCATTCCCACTTTGATCTTTAGCTGTTAAAGAAATGGGGTATGTTCCGATATTTGTAAAATCAACAAGTGATATATCGATATCAACATCAACAACTAAATCATAATTATCTCTTATGGTAAAAAAATCGGTATAGACAAAGGTTTGCCCATACAAAATAATAATCGCTTTTTTCAGCATAACATCCGGTGGTAAATGATCATAGATTTCAATGGTTGAAACACCTCGAGTGACATTACCTGAAGTATCTGTCACTTCGTATTCGACAGGATATGTGCCTATGCGATTTTTTATGATATGAGTTAAATTCACATAAACTTTTAAATCATCAACTTCATCATAGTTATCACTTATTTTAATACCTTCTGTAAATGATGGAAGTTCTTGTAGAAGTGTAATTCGAAAATTTGGTAAAAAAGTAATGACTGGTGGTTCAAAATCTTTGATTTCAAAGGTGATTGCCTGTGTATGTGAGAGATTATAAGTAGGAAATGTCACACGATAATAAATGGTATATGCTCTAACATAACTTGTCGATATGGTTGAAAGAAACGTCCTTTGAACACCGTTACGTTCATAAAACATCATGTGATCACTTACTTCATTTCCATCAACATATAGCTTAGCTTCTGGTAAATCAATATAATCATAGACGTTTTCTTTGAGTGGAATCACAACATGTGTATGAATCCATTCAACATAACTTGAAACAAATGCTAAGGCTTGAAAAATAGATAATAAAAAAGACATCATACTCACCTCTACTCTATAGTAGAAATGTTGATGTCTTTTTACTTTACATAATATTTTCGAGCTCTTTTTCTTTTTCTTTAAAAAATTGATTTCGATAAAGCTCAAAGTATGCGCCACGTTTTTGTAGAAGTTCTTCATGGTTACCCATTTCAAGAATTTCGCCCATTTCTAACATGACGATTAAATCTGAATTGACAATCGTTGATAAACGATGCGCAACGATGAAACTCGTTCGATCACTGAGCAGTTTTTCTGTCGCTTCTTGAATAACAAGCTCAGATTCTGAGTCAATCGATGAAGTTGCTTCATCTAAAATGAGAATTCTTGGATCAGCAAGGACAGCACGAGCAAATGAGATGAGTTGTTTTTGTCCGACTGATAACATGTTACCACCTTCACCGACAAAGGTTTCATAACCTTTATCGAGTTTTGATACAAAGGTATCGACACCGACCATTTTTGATGCATAGATGACTTCTTCATCTGTTGCATCTAGTCGTCCATAACGGATGTTTTCCATAACGGTTGTACTAAAGAGGTGAGGACTTTGTAAAACATAACCTAAGCGTTTATGGAGCCAATGAATGCTTCTTTCTCGATAATCGATACCATCGATTAAGATGCCTCCTGACTTGGGTTCATAAAATCGTGATAAGAGATTGACAATCGTTGTCTTACCAGACCCTGTATGTCCCACAAGTGCAACACTCATACCCGCTTTCACTTTTAAGTTGAAGTTTGTTAAGATATTTTCATTATCTTTATAATAGAATGTCACATCTTTAAATTCAACGTCACCTTTTAAGTCTTCCCAATTATCTTTATGATCAACAAAGAGTGTACCATATTTTTCTTGAACTTCAGGTGTATCAACGAGTTCAGGTTCTGTTTCAATAAGTCCAACAATGCGTTCAGCAGATGCTTGTGCATTTTGGAAATCAGAAATGATTCGTGAAATGGCCATAATCGGTTCAAAGAAATTGACAACATAACTAATAAACATCGCTAAAGTTCCTACGGTAATAATCGTATCTAGAACATACACTGAACCTCTAAACATAGTGGTTGCTACTGCGATGTAAGCTAAGACAAGTAGGATCGATGAGAATAATGCAGATGAAATAACTGCCTTAACGGATGCACTTCTTAGTTTTTTAGCTGTTATTGCAAATTCATCGTAATTAACTTCTTCAATGGACAAGCTTTTCGTTGTTTTAGCACCTTGAAAACCTTCGTTGTATTGTGCTGTAAGTTGCGAATTGTGCTTTCGAGCTACACGATGCTGTTTTAAAATAAGTTTTCTAAAGAAATAGGCAACTATCATCATTACAGGAAGTACAATCGTTACAATGAGTGCAAGTTTAATAAATGTAACATATAAAATAATCAAAATGAAAATCATGGACAATCCTGCCCAAACAAAGTCGACGATACCCCAACTGATAATTAAAGATAATTTTCTTGCATCAGAGGTCATACGTGCCATAATCCAACCTTGTGGTGTCTTGTCAAAATACGAGAATGACAAACGTTGCAAATTTTTGAATGCTTGTCGTCTTAGTTCATAACTTGTTTCTGCTTCAATAATACCTGCTTCATTAATAAATCCCCAGACACAAAAACCAAATCCTGCTGCTAATAAGAGATTAGCAATAATATAATATGGCCATGTTTCATAGTTACCAGCAACGAAGAATGTATCGATTGCATAACGATTGAAAAGCGGAATGAGTGCATCAAGTGCTGCAAGCATCGCTGAATAGAGTGCTAGCATCACAAGATGCTTCTTTGATCTAAATACAATAGAAATAATCTTTTTCCATGTACCTATTTTTACCTTATACTGAATATCTTGATCATCTTCATGATGCATGGGATTCACCTCCTTCAATGAGGTTTAAAAATTCGCTTTCAAGCTTACCTTGGATATCCCATAACTTCTTATATAAACCTTCTTGCTTAGAAAGTTGTTCATGGGTACCAATCGCTTCGATTTTACCTTGTTCTAATACAATAATTTGATCTGCTTCTTTCGCTGTTGTTATACGATGCGTAATAATGATGGTTGTATGCTTATATGTTTTATTGGCTAAAGCATCACGAATCATTAAATCTGTCTTCGTATCAACTGCTGATAATGCATCATCAAAAATTAAGATAGGTTTGTCAGCAACTAAAACACGTGCTATAGCGACACGTTGTTTCTGACCACCAGATAATGTCGTTCCTTTTTCACCAACGACAGTATCATAGCCTTGTTTAAATGTTTTAATATCTTTTTCAAGTGCTGCAGTTTCTGCTGCACGGTAAACACGATCTTTTTCAACCTTCTTTGATGCAATAGCAATATTGTCAAAGACAGTTTTTGAATATAGGAATGGATCTTGTAAGACCACACCAATTTGATCGCGAATATATTTTTTAGAAATATCCTTTAGGGATACACCATCAATAATGATTTCTCCTTCTTGATAGTCATACATGCGTAATAGTAGGTTTATAATTGTTGATTTACCAGACCCAGTCCTACCGATAATAGCAACTGTTTGACCTGCTTTAATGTTAAAATTTACGCCTTTTAATAAATGTTCTTCTGTATCTGAGAACTTAAATGAAACATCCTTGAATGTGATATGTCCACGTATATTTGGTTTTTCTTTCCCATCGTTTTCATATTCACTTGGTTTGGATAAAATCTCGTTGATACGATCAGATGCTACAAGTGCACGACCGAAATCATTGATGATTCTTCCTAGGCCACGAATTGGCCAAATGAGCATACCGACTAATGCGAGTGAAGCAATAACACCAGCAGCATCCATCATACCATTTTGAACGTAGTGTACACCTACAGCAATGATAATTAAATACTGGCTGATACCGATGAAATCCATTGAACCCCAATAGATAGCGACAATACGATTCGCTTTTTTAAGTGCTTCTGTGTAGTCTCTATTCTTTACATCCATTTTTGATATTTCGAAAGCTTCGTTAGCAAATGCTCTTACAACTCTAGCACCTGACATACTTTCTTGTATCACTGTCATCATTTTTGATTCAGTTTTTTCAATGTTATCAAAGATCTTTTCGATTTTAATGAAATAGATTGTTGATGATACACCAACAAATGGGACAATCGCTAATGTAATCCAAACCATGGTTGGATTAATCAAAATGAGTTGGTAAGCTCCAAAAATAAGTGTTGCCAAAAGATGGATGATATCGAGTGAACGACCAGCAAGGAAGTTCGTTGTCGTTTCAACATCTGAAGTTACACGTTGAATCAGATCACCTGTATCTGCTTTATTATGGAACTCATAGTTTAAATCTTGAATGTGACTGTATAGACGGATACGAAGTCTTTCAGCCATTTTTTCAAGAAGTACACCTTTTGCCCACATTTCAACAAAGCGTAGGGAAAATCTGAAAAATTGTAAGACTAATAATGCTATTGCAATACGAAGGACGATTTCCATCACTTCAGTCGTTTGTTCGAAATATGCAATCAGAAAAGCTGGCAAATTAACTTGTCCAACTGATACGTTTCCTGGAGCAATTCCTGGTTGTTCTAGCAAAGTCTTAACTAAATACTGGGTAAATAAGGGAACATTTGAGTAGGTCCACTGATGAAAGGTCGTGAGTAATGCAGCAATCATGAAGAGTACAAAAAAGCCCTTGGCCAAACTGATTAATTTAATAAAGCGCATAGCGTTCCCTCCTTTATCAATAAAAGTATAAATGAATTTATTCTTTTAGTCAATGAAATATGGCAAAAAGAAAAGGAATACTGAAATTCCTTTTGATTTTATGGTTAATTGGCTTGATTAAGCGTTTTTAGACGAGGTAGATATTTTGAAGTTACCATGACGGCTTCTTTGTAAAACTGGTGTTTTGAAAAGAGATGAATTGCATCTACCATGAGGTAATCTAAGAGATGGTATTCATCTGTTATATGATTAAAACCAAGTATTGACTTCCTTAAATAATCCAATAACTGTTCCTTGGAAGCTTGATATTTAAACTTCAGATGCATCAGTAATATTTCAGAACCAAGACAAATATTATGAAATGTATCTATTGAATCAAGAACATGTAGAATCTCTTCTTTTTTTTGCATACGATCGATAATCATCAAATATAAGTTTAACCATTTATTATTTTTCATATAGTGTTTTTTTGATAGTTCATAAGCTTTCTGATAGTCATGGTGATGGTAATATGATTTTGCAAGTGCAAAGTCTTTATCTTCTTCGGATAGATGACTAAACTTTTTTATCGTCTTATAGACTAATTTTCGACATAAAAAAGATGCTTCATAAGTCATGTGTGCAAACTTAATCTTGTTGACTTGATGATAATCATGTCGTTCGATAAGTTTGTTTAAATAAAAATGATAGCTCGTTGAAATCTCTGATTGCTTATGCATGCGAAACGCATTCATGAGTTTCAGTTTGGTTGTTGTTAAAGCTAATACCTCATCATTATGAGCCATTTCGGGAATATCTTGTAAAAGGTTATATGCTTCACTAAATCGATGCTTTCTGTATAAAAGAATCGATGTAAGTTGAAAAAATAGCGCAAGCTCATCATCTTGAAGATTGACGACATATCCTCTGATTGCGTTGTATTTTTCCATCGCAGTTTGCATATTTTTTGAAACAACAGCATCATACATTTGAATGAGATATGCTTGATAGTCATCCCTATGTTGGTATCTCTCCATTAAATCATTTCCAATATGATCTTCTAATAATAACGCATGTGCCATCATCGCTTTATCACTTTCATACTTATCGTTATCAATTTCAAAAGATTCATGAAGTTGAAAGCGTTCAATGAGTTGATCAATAAATCTGTTTCCAGGTTCGATTTGATTATTTTCAAGCTTCGACAAATATGAGATACTACAGATACCTTCACATGCTTCTTCGAGTGTCATATTCATTTGTTTTCGTTTATAACGAATAGCTGATCCAATCGGTTTGATTTCGTATAATTTTTGATCCTTTCTTTTAAGAAGTTGTTTTTTTAAATATGGAATGTGAATATTCATGTGTCCCTCCAGCGCATTTTATCAACATTGTATATGGTGTGTATGCGTAAATCAAAAAGAAAATCTTTCAAAAATTCTTCAAAAAGATAAAAAAAGACCTTATTGGTCTCTTTTTTTCTTATCCTTGTATACACAAAGATTGTATAATGGACAAACATCACATTTTGGATTTTTTGCTAAACAATGATATCTTCCGAAAAAGATTAATTGATGATGTAAATCCTTCCATGTGGATTTAGGAAATTTTCTCATAAGTTTTTGCTCAACATCATAGACTGAATCAGTTTGTTTAGCTAAACCTAATCTTTTTGAAACGCGATCAACATGTGTATCTACAGCTAGTGCAGGAATACCAAATGCATTGGATAAAACGACATTGGTCGTTTTTCTTCCGACTCCGGGTAATGCCTCAAGTTCTTCTCGTGTTGCTGGAACGATACCATGGTGTTTTTCAATCAAAGCTTGTGAAAGTTTTACAATATGTTTCGCTTTATTTCGATATAAGCCAATTGTTTGTATCAATTTTTCAACATCTGTTAATTCCGCTTTCGATAATGCTTCAGGTGTTGGATACTTTTTAAATAACTCTTTAGTCACTTTATTAACGGATACATCTGTGGTTTGTGCAGATAAGACAACAGCAATCAGTAGTTCAAAATGATTTTGATGACTTAACTCTACCTTAGCATTAGGAAACATCAAACTAAGTTTTTCTAAAATGATATCACTTTTTGTCATTTCATCTTTTTGAAGACTTCATCAAGTGCTTGATTGACTTCGTCATCAATTTCAATTTCTTTAGGTATGTTTTGATTTAAGATGCGTTCAACATATTTAATCGAAATTTTTTCTTTTGCTGTATCGATAGCTTTTGCGATTTGTTCATGTGAAAATGTTTTATCTTCGTACCACACACGAATGTTTTCTAGTTCATATGGCATTAGCATTCTGCCTAGACCTTGTTCAAACCGACGAATTGTTTGTGCGATATGTGACTCTTCTTGTTGTTTGATCTTTTCAACATCGTCTTGTTTAAATAATTCTTGTATTTTCTTGAATGTTGGATCAAGTTCAAAGATTTCTCTTTCCCTTTGATCTTTTGATTCAAGAGATATGAGCATAAACCCTTTATTGAGTAAAGATTCAATATGACCACCTATATCATTTGTTGAGTATTCGATACGTTTAGCGATTGCAGAAATTGAAAAAGTTCTTCTTTTTTTATAAATAGAAAAAAGAGCAAGTAACACCTGCATTTCCTGCATTGTTAATCCAAGTCGTTTATACTCTTTAATTAATATGCGTTCTACAGCTAAATCATATTCCTCATATAATCTTCTTAGCATCATAATTACCCTTTTTTAATGCATCTTGCGCTGCATTTTGTTCTGCTTCTTTCTTTGATTTTCCACTTCCGACACCTAATGTGATGGTCTGATCAAGTTTCACTGCTATTTCGAAATATTTGTTATGAGAAGGACCTGTTTCATGGATAATATGATAACTAATATTTCGCTTATCACCACTTTGAATATACTCTTGTAGTGTTGACTTGTAATCTTTGATACCCCATACAAGCTTTAAATTAGGTTTAATCACCATATCGAATAATTTAGATGCCTCATTAAATCCTAAATCAAGATAAACAGCACCAAACAATGCTTCAAATGCATCAGCAATCATCGATGCGTTGGGTCCTTTTTGAATTTCGCCATTTCCTAAAAGCATATACTCATATAGCTTAATTTTATCAGCATATTTTACGAGTGCTTCTTCACATACGGCTTGTGCTCTTTTTTTGGTCATCTGACCTTCATCTGCTAAATCTTCATTATAAAGATAGTCACTCATCAATAATTGGATTACAGCGTCACCTAAGAATTCTAACTTTTCATTTTTCTCGACGTTGTTTTCATGTGCAAATGATGAATGTGTCATGGCTGTCTTATAGATTGACTCATCTTTATAGGGAAGATTAAGCTTTTTTAATAAAGCTTTCACTCTTCACTCACTTCTTTCTTTGATAGTACTTCAGAAACTAATGAAATCACATTGGCTTCAACCATTTCTTTAGCTTGTCTGATGCCATTATAAAAACCATATGCTTGAGATGCACCTTGTGCTTTGATGACAACGCCATCAAGTCCCATGATTAATGCTCCACCTATTTCTGAAGCATCTAGTGATTTCTTAAATTTATATAATGCTTTCTTCATGAATAATGCACCAATCTTGGATAAAAAGGTTGCTTTAATTTCACGTTTAAGTAACATCCCCATACCTTTGGCTGTTCCTTCCATCGTTTTCATTACGATGTTTGCAGTGAAACCGTCTGATAATAAGATATCAGCTTCAGTTGTGAAAACTTCTTTAGGTTCGATGTTTCCTACAAAATTAACATCTGATGAAGCTTTAAGTAAGGCAAACGTTTCCTTATCGAAATCTCTACCTTTACCATCTTCTGTACCGATATTAATTAAGCCAAGTGTTGGTTTATCTCTTTTTAATACTTTTTCAGCCATAATCGTCGCGTAAACTGCAAAATCAAGCAAATGTTCAGGTTTAAACTCAACATTTGCACCAGAGTCCAGTAATAATCTACCTCGTCCATCATAGGATGGAATTACTGGGCATATAGCAACTCTTTTCATGGCTGGCATTCTGCGAATGATAAAATGACCACCCACAACAAGGGCTTGCGTAGGACCTGCTGAAACAACAGCTTCTGCTTTACCATCTTTCACATGTTGCATCGCCATAAACATCGAAGCTTCTTTATGTGTGCGGTATTGCTTAATGGGATCTTTTTCTCCCATTTCGAGAAAATAAGGTGTGTGGACAACTTCGAGTCTTGGATGAGCTTTTAAATAAGGTGCCATTTTTTCTTTATCACCAAATAAGGTAATCTCAATATTATCAAATTTCTCGAGTGCCATTAAGGTGCCTTTAACAATCTCAGCTGGAGCGTTATCTCCACCCATACCATCTACTGCTAAACGTATCATAATATCCCTTCTTTCATCAACTCATTATATCATAAGTTTATCATCTTTTAAGTAGCGGTTTAAGTATTTATATTTCGGGTTTGTCAGAAAATCTTTTTGCGAAATGAGCTCACTCACATTTTTTGATGCTTCATGTAATATAGCAGCATCTGATAAAAGATTTAAATATTTAAATTCAAAATATCCACTTTGATCTTTTCCTAAGAAATCTCCTGGTCCTCTTTCAATCAAATCGTATTCCGAGAGTTTAAACCCATCATGTTCAGAAGATAAGATGTTTAGTCGATCGATATCTTCTTTTACTGAGATAAGAAAGCATCGACTTTTTAAACTTGATCGGCCAATTCTTCCTCGTAATTGATGGAGTTGAGATAGACCAAAATGTTCAGCAGAAAATATTGCCATGAGCGTTGCAGT
>SBGC01000141.1 GCA_006226985.1 Bacillota bacterium
GCATTATGGGATGGTGCAGGTTTAACCTTTGAAGAAGCTGCAAATGTTTCTAAAATTGATTTAAAAAATATTAAACCTATTGAAACATTGAAATTAAACCTTTCTCAACTCTTATCAACTTCAAGAAGAGCACTTTTTGGGCAAATTGAGACGATTTATCTTGATTTAGAACGTCAATCTGACTTATCTGATCCTACCTCTTCACAAAAATTTGCAAAATATCTTCAGGATCAATATCCTTTTGTACAATTAAAAACAAATCAAATGATTTTAGCAGAACTAAGAATGGTGAAAGATGAAAAAGAAGTTGAAACCATTCAAAAAGCGATTAACATCACCGAAGAAGGCTTAACACGTATTATGCGTCATATCGCACCTGGTAAAACAGAATATGGTATGCAAGCTGAATATAATTATGTTTTAAACTATCACAGAACATCTCCTTCATTTGATACGATTGCTGCATCAGGTAAGAATGCAACCATTCTTCATTATGTTGAAAATAAAGACGACATTAAAGATAATACCCTTGTTTTATTTGACTTAGGTGTTGAGCTTGGTCACTATTGTTCAGATATCACACGCACATATCCAGCAAATGGCAAATTCACAAATCGTCAAAAAGCTGTTTATGAAGTCGTTTTAGAAGCAAATAAAAAGAGTATTGAGTTCTTAAAGCCTGGGATTACCTTAAAAGAGTTTAATGACTATGGAAAATCAATTCTTATTGAAGGTGCCAAAAAACTAGGTTTGATTCAAGAAGATAGCGAAATCGATAAGTATTACTATCATAGTTTAGGACATTATCTTGGACTTGATGTTCATGATGTTGGTAACTATGCGCTTCCTATTCCTGAAGGTGCATTAATCACTGTTGAACCAGGTTTATATATCGCAGAGGAAGCCATCGGTATTCGTATTGAAGATGATGTTGTCGTAACCAAAGATGGCCCCATCAACTTATCAAAAGCAATTATTAAAGAAGTTAAAGATATCGAAGCTTTCATGAAAAAATAAATGAGCATTTATTTGCTCATTTTTTTATGTTATAATTGAACAAATATACACTGGAGGGGTTTTATGCGATATTTGAAATTAGTTTTTTTAAGTATATTCATCTTATTTATCGTTTCCTGTAAGGATAATGAAGTCGGGGAATTAGAGACATACACGCTCTCTTTTGACTTTCTAGATGTTGATTACTCCTTAGAAGATATCCTAAATATTGAAGAAGGTATGACGATAGATTTACCTAATGTTACTCTAGAACATTATGATTTTAATGGATGGTATTACATGAATGGTGAAGAGAAAGTTTATGTCACTGAAGTCATTCTTTCAAGTGATCTTTTGGTTTATGCTGACTTATCACCAAAAACATACGACATTAATTTCTATATTTTTGACGAGCATTTTACAACGGTAAGTGCTACCTATTTAAGTGATGTCGTCATTCCTGATCTACCAGAACTTGAAGGATACATCATCACAGGTTGGGATAGCGACTTAAATGATATTGATGGCGATATGGATGTCCATGCGATATTAGAGAAAAAATCATTTACAGTCAATTTTTATTTAGATTCTCTTGAAAATGAACTTATCCATACACAACAAGTACTCTTCGAAGAATCAGCGATTGCTCCTGAAAATCCAACTTTAGAAGGAAACACGTTTGTGAGTTGGGATGCAGATTTTTCAAGCATCACCGAAGATCTTAATGTTCATGCGATGTTTAGTATCAATGTTTATACAGTATACATTTATGACATCGATGGTGATATCTTAGACACACAAACGATATCTCATGGTGGAAACATTTCTTTACCTAATCCACCTGAAGTATTAAATCACATATTTGTCTCATGGGACGGTAATAGTCAAAATATCACAGAAGATACACATATATATGCAATTTATGAAAACCTATACCCTGAGCTTCGTGGTGTAAATTTAAATCCGATAGTAGAGTTTAATGATCCTTTTGACCCATTGGAAGGCATTACTGCATGGGATGCACAAGATTTAAGCATACCAAAGGGTGAAATTGTTGTTGATGGATATAATGATTCCATGAGAACTCAATTAGGAGATCACACATATACGCTTAGTGTCACTGATAGTGATCAAAATACAACGACAATCACCATTACTTTAACCATTATTTGGGGTCATCCTTCACTACATGGTGTTAATAAGAATCCATATGTATATGTTGGTGACTCTTATGACCCACTCGACGGTGTAACAGCAACCGATCCTCAAGATGGAGATGTCACAGACTTAATTGATCCATATACATTTAATCCTGAATTTCTAAATACACCTGGTGTTTATATTTTTCAAATATTTGCTAGAGATACAGATGGCAAAGCTACCGGGAATATTATTAAATTAACTGTATTAGAAATTTCTGGTCCAAATCCGGAATTTTTCGGTGTGCCAAATGAAATTGAAATTGATAAAGGTGATGAATTAGATCCTTTAGATAATATCGTTGTGATGGATTATCAAGATGGAAACATTACAGATCAGATCATCGTGACAGGTTGGAATGAAACATACATTCATTTTCCTGGAGAATATGATATTACATTATCTGTTGAAGATAGTGATGGAAATATAACAACTGCACATATTATCGTTATCGTTAATGATAATTATTATTCTAAAACAGAAACATTTAACACATATCTTAGTGATTTAGATCATCTCAATCCTCATATGCAAACAGATGAAAAATTGGCTGTTCTCTTTGAGCTGATCAGCGATACACTGTATCGTCTTGACTTTGACTGGCAATTAGCGATTGATTTAGGTATTGCTATGTATATTGGCGATTTTACACATACTGAAAATTTACCATTTACCTATGTTCCTTCAATGGCAAATGGTCAACCTGTTGATGTTGGTGGTCAAGGTTTAGTATGGGAAATCAGTTTGCGAAATGATTTATCATTCATCGATGGCACAGTAATCACAAGCGAAACATTTAATTATTCTTATCAACAACTTTTATCGCCATTATTATTGAACGCAAATGCGTTTTATTTGATGGATGAACTCTATTTACCACTCATTAATGCAATGAGTTACCGCAGTCAATTTTCGCCTTTACAAGATAGTCTTGGTTTTCCTATATATATTGTCGGTGACATAACCTACCAAAGAGATTATGCTTATTATGGTTTAACTGCAGGTGGCTTTGACATTTATCATGTTGAAAATAAGTATGAAACATTAACGGGTCCGGGTGGCATTAAAGCATACGTCGAATTTTGGGGTTCTGATTATGATGCATATGGTCAAAATGGTTGGGTTCTAGAAACAGAAAACGATACATATTTTAGAATAGGCACCGATAACAATTTATATGCACCTGGAGTAGGTTGGACACTTGACGGAAATCCTGTTCCTTCAATAACTGATCTACCACAAGGTGTAACACTCAAATCTGGTGGAGCAGGTTATGCTGGTGCAGTTCCTGCATACATGGATGAATTAGGAAATAGAGTAGCAACCGATGAAGATGGTATTCCAGTAGAGGGATCAATTGTTTATGCTGATGAAACACCGATTGCTTGGTCATCTGTTGGATTTGAAGTTATTGATGAATACACGTTTAGATTACATTTAACAACAAAGAAATCATCCTTTGAAGTAATGGAAAATTTATCTAAAGTTTTCTCGACACTTGTCCATCCAACATTATATGAAAATGGAATCAATCTATCAGGAACTTCAACCAATTATGGTACCCTTGATAATCCAGCAATCGCTTATGGTCGATATATGATGAGTGAATGGATTGAAAATAGTTACATCTCATTTGAGATTAATGACGAACATTTTGATCATGAAGCTTATCGTATTAAATCTATTCGCTATGATTTTGTGGATAATCAAGATGATGCAGTCTTAATGTTTAGACAAGGTTTACTTGATGAAGTTAATATCAACGGTCAATATTATATGACTTACATGAACTCACCTTATGTTAAGTTAAGTCCTTCAACAACATTCCTTAGATTTGCATTTTCGATTGATCGTATGAATGATGGCGATCCATCAAACGATAATCCGATGATGAAATACCTTGATTTTAGGAAAGCATTATATTTTGCAACTAATCGTGAAGATTTTGTTAAATATGTACGTTCTCCAGGATATCCTACACAAGGCTTACTGGGACCAAGTTATTTTTCAGGTGAACAAAATGTATTTTCATATCGTGGATCGCTTCCAGGTCAAAACGTATTAGCAGATTTTGCACCCGAAACTTATGGGTATGATCCAGTGTTGGCGAAGGCTTTATTTGATCAAGCTTATCAAGCAGCAGTTACAAACGGTGATATAAACGATGGTGATGTTGTCTCTGTTGTATTTAATTATGATTTATACACGAGTCATGATCCATATACCTGGCTTGAACAAGCGTGGGAAAATATTTTTGGAGATAAATTTGATTTAGTTCTTAATCGAAATTGTACGACGAACTGTGGACAATATGATATGGTGTTTGGTGGGTGGCAAGGACTCCAATTTAATGCACCGTCATTATTGCAAGTTTATTCTAATGTTAAAGGTGCAGCTTACATGCTCGAAATTGGCTTTGAAACGGGTAATGCAGTTCTAGAAGTTGAACTTGGTGCCAGTAAAGTAGCTGTTCAAGCTTGGTTAGACGAATTATTATTAGTTGCTGAACCTACATCTGCTCAAGCAGAATATATTGACTTATTCGAAGAATTCTTAGCTGATTTCACAGGTAATATCTATACGAACACTTATGACTATATTTGGGAAACTGTATACTATACAATTCTTGACTATGATCGATATGAAGGTAGAGAAGACGACTTTGACCGCATTACTGCAGCTCTTGAAGGTGAATTATTAGGACAAATGATTAATATCCCATTACTTACATCAGTAAGTGCAGTCACACATAGTAGTAACATTATCTATGACTTATCTGCATATCACGGACGTATGGGTTGGGGTGGTTATCGTTATATGTATATCGC
>SBGC01000085.1 GCA_006226985.1 Bacillota bacterium
ATGCGATTAAAATTATTATGTTTATAAATAAGGTGCCTATTTATAATAAAATGAGCTTTTATTTATAACTTTTGCGTATTTTTAGATATAATAGATATGTGGAACAAGTGAGAGGAGTTCATATGACAAAAAAACAATTATACACTGAAACAATATCTGTATCTATCTCTATTATCTTTATCGTAGCAGCAACCATCTTAACATACATAGGATATGACAATACTTGGTTTGTCATCGCTTTATTTGGATTATCATTTTTAATTGGTGGATATGCAAAAGCTAGAGAAGGTATACTAGCTACAATTAAAAATAAATCCTTAAATGTTGAGATTTTAATGATATTAGCAGCACTTGGTGCTTTTTTCTATGGAAACTATTCTGAAGGGGCTATTTTAATTTTGATATTCTCCATTTCTGGTGTATTAGAATCTTATGCAACATCAAAAAGTGAGAAAGCATTAACATCCTTACTTAAGCTAGCACCAAAGACAGCTGTTTTAATTGTCGATGGCATTGAAAAAGAAACATATGTAGCAGACTTAAAGGTAGACGATTTAGTGGTCGTTCGTGCAGGTGGACAAGTTCCAGTCGATGGTGTTATTACACAAGGTGCTTCTTCCTTAAACCAAGCTGCTATCACAGGAGAGTTTGTTCCTGTTTATAAAGATAAAGACGATCAAGTATTTGCAGGTTCGATTAATATTGAATCACAAATCATTGTCAAGACAACAAAAGATCCAAAAGATTCTGTTGTTCAAAAGATCATTGATTTTGTTAAGAAGGCTCAAGAAAATCAAACAAAAACACAAACAGTGATTGATAAAATTGAAAAATACTATGTATATGCAGTCATTTTAATTTCTATTGGATTTATGGTGATACCTCCTTTAGTAGGCTGGTTGACTTGGGATGAGTCCTTTTATCGAGGTATTATTGTTTTAGTTGTTGGTTCTCCTTGTGCTCTTGTAGCTTCTATTACTCCAGCTATGCTATCTGCTTTATCAAATGCAGCACATCATCGTATATTAATTAAAGGTGGAACACATCTAGAGCAGCTCATTGGTATTAATAAGATTGTTTTAGATAAAACAGGAACAATTACATCCGGAGTTCCAAAAGTTGTAAGAGTTGAAGTGATTTCTGAAGTGGAAGAAAAAGATGCCATTAGTATCCTATATACATTAGAAAAACAATCTTCTCACCCTCTTGCTAAAGCGATTGTCAAATTTTACGATGATTCTTATTTATTAAAAGATGTTCCTACACAAGAAATACCGGGTAAAGGTATGGAAGCTAAGATTGGAAATGATATCTGGCGTATTGGTAGATTTAAAGCGACAACACATCCTGAAATTGAAGAGAGAATGGATAAATGTACAAATATGGGACACAGTTTGGTCTCTCTCATCAAAAATGATCAAATGGTTGGATTTGTTGCCTTAATGGATACAATTCGTGATGATGCTAAGACTGTGATGGACGAATTAAAAACATTGAATATAGAAACAATTCTTTTAACTGGTGATAATAACTTCACAGCACATGCGATTGCAAAAGAAGTCGGTATTCAATCCTTTAAAGCAAACTGTCTGCCAGAAGATAAAGTAAAACATATCGAAAATTTACAAAAAGAGGGTCATCAAGTTCTCATGGTCGGCGATGGTATTAATGATGCTCCAGCCTTAGCAATTGCAAATGTATCGGTTGCAATGGGTACTGGAACAGATGTTTCTCTAGAGACGGCAGATATTATCTTTATGAATGATAAACTGCAAAACTTGACAAAAACAATTAAACTAGCTAAACGAATGAGAATCATTACAATTCAAAATATCGTGTTTGCAGTAGGTGTGATTTCATTTTTAATGATCAGTAATGTCTTCGGTATCATTAAATTACCTGCAGGAGTTGTTGCTCATGAAATGTCAACCATCTTGGTTATTTTAAACAGTCTAAGACTATTATTTAAATAAAAAATGAGTCACTTTGACAAACAAAGTGGCTTTTTTTAACGTTTTTTTGTTTTTTTAAATCTTCATGATAGAATAGTGATAAGGTTTTTACTTTTTAATCATATATTTGACAAAAGAGGAGAGATGTTATGTCATTTAACGAGTTCCCAACGACTGTCCTATTCTTAGGCGTTGCGGCTTTTTCTGCTTTAATTGCAGTGCTGTATGCTTTTGTGCTTTTTAAAAAGATGAATCAGTTCAAAGTTGATGATCAAAAGATACTAGATATATCATCATACATACATTCAGGTGCGATGGCTTTCATGAAACGCCAATATCGAATTATCATCTATTTTGCTCTTGGTGTTGGATCTATGTTAGCTTTAACCGAACTCATACCAACATTAAGGGGTGCTGAAGGGGTAGGCTGGAAAGCCGCGATATCCTTTGTTGTCGGTGCTTCATTTTCAGGTCTTGCTGGTTGGGTAGGCATGCATGCAGCAACCAAAGCGAATGCGAAGACAACCTATGCAGCTAAAACACATGGGATGCCTGGTGCACTCCGTCAAGCATTTACAGGTGGTTCAGTACTTGGGCTAACCGTTGTTGGACTAGGTCTCTTTGGATTAACATTCTTATTCTTTATTTTTTATTATGTATTTGGAGGATCTTCATCTGATCCTAGAGAACAATATTTAGCTTTAACTCATGCTGTGAATACAGTGACAGGTTATGGTTTAGGTGCATCACTCATTGCCTTATTTGGACGTGTTGGTGGGGGAATTTTTACGAAGGCTGCTGATGTGGGTGCTGATTTAGTTGGAAAAGTTGAAAGTGGTATTCCTGAAGATGACCCTAGAAACCCAGCAACGATTGCTGATAACGTTGGCGATAATGTTGGTGATGTAGCAGGTATGGGTTCTGACTTAACAGAATCCTATGTCGGATCTATTATTTCTGCTTTAACTCTTGGTTTGTATGCATTTATAAACTTTACACCTGAGGATGTTATGACCAATATGGTGCTGGTAACACCTCAACATGTATCAACGATTGTAGGTTCTGTTATATTTCCTCTTTTAGTTGCTGGACTTGGTGTATTATCTGCTATTATAGCTGTTTATATTATTCGCATGAGAGAATGGCATAATCCTCAAAAAGCACTCAATGCTTCAACATATGTTGCAGCTTTTATGATGATGATTTCAAGTTTAATCTTCTCACATGTCTTTTTTGAAGGTCAACGAGCATGGGGTGTATTTGGTGCATTAGCCATTGGACTCATTGTTGGTATAGCTATTGGATTTATTGCTGAATATTATACTTCTGGTGATTATAAACATGTAAAAGAGATTGCTCATCAATCTCAAACAGGACATGCAACCAACGTTATTTCAGGTTTTAGTATAGGCATGTTATCGACGTTTGCGACTGTGATTGTCTTAGTTGCTGGTATCGTCCTCAGTTATTTATTTACTAAAGATATGTATGGAATTGCACTTGCTGCTGTTGGTATGTTATCAACTGCAGGTATTACAATATCTGTTGATGCTTATGGTCCTATTGCTGATAATGCTGGTGGTATTGCACAGATGAGTAAACTCGATGAAGGTGTTAGACGTATTACAGATAAACTCGATTCTGTAGGTAATACAACCGCTGCGATTGGTAAAGGTTTTTGTATCGGTTCTGCTGCTTTAACAAGTATTGGCTTATTCTTTGCTTTTGAAAAGAGTTCTGGATTATCTGCTGGAAATGGTATAGATATCTTACAACCTGGTGTCATGGTTGGTATCTTTATTGGAGCGATGCTACCCTATTTATTTACAGCTTTAGTTATTAAATCTGTAGGTAGAGCCGCTAATAAGATGATTGAAGAAGTGAGAAGACAATATAAAGAAGATCCAGGCATCATGGCTGGAACATCACTTCCTGATTATGCACGATGTGTGGATATTTCAACAAAAGCTGCGCTTCGTGAAATGATATTACCTGCAGTGATTGCTGTATTTTCTCCAATTATCGCTGGTATCTTCTTAGGTTCTGAAGGTCTAGGTGGTCTGCTTGTTGGTGGTTTAGTCTCAGCAATTATGCTTGCGGTCTTTATGGCAAACGCTGGTGGTGCTTGGGATAATGCGAAAAAGTTTATTGAAGAAGGAAACTTAGGTGGGAAGGGTTCTGAACCTCATAAAGCTGCTGTAACTGGTGATACAGTTGGTGATCCATTTAAAGATACTGCAGGACCATCGATGGATATTTTGATTAAATTAATGAGTATTGTATCACTTATTATCGTTCCGATTCTATCGCAAATAGATCCAATATTAAAATTTTTATTCCATTAAACTATAAATAAAAAATGCTGAAGAAATTATTCAGCATTTTTTTCTTTTAATTCTTTGACTTCTTTCATGAGTTGGTGTATTTCTGCTTGTAGGATTTCTATTTTTTTGTCGTTATTTTCATGGTATGCTTTCGTGCTCAAAAGTGTTGAACCAGCAGCCATATACAAAATCGAAATCGTACTAATTTTTAAATGAATCATATCAATCACAAAAAATATAACGCCAACAAACATTAAGATGGCACCTGCAATAACAGGAATATTTATACCTTTCCCTTCAGCTGGGACAACCACGGGTTTGTCAGCAAATTGTTCATGACAATTTTCGCATGTTGTTGCTCCATCCCAGTTTAGTTTACCACATGTTTTACATCGTTTCATAGTGATCCCCTCAATCGTTTTTTTATAGGTATATTATAACATAATATGTCGCCATATAAAATAAAAAACGGCAATTGCCGTTATCGTTGTAAGTGGCGCCCACACTAGGACTCGAACCTAGGACCCCCTGATTAACAGTCAGGTGCTCTAACCGACTGAGCTATGTAGGCAGTCGTAGACGCTACTATAAAATTTAAAATAAGTGAGGTTTGCCTGGCAACGTCCTATTTTCGCATCAGTGATACTATCTTCGGCGCTGAAGTGCTTAACTTCTGTGTTCGGGATGGGAACAGGTGTGACCACT
>SBGC01000129.1 GCA_006226985.1 Bacillota bacterium
GATAACTTAATCACTTGAAATATATTTTCATTGTTTAACTCTTTTAGTTGAATCATACGTTCACATCCTTTAATTTATTTTAGCATATCTATATCAATGAAAAAACTCCAACTGGAGTTTATTCTTCTCTTAATATTTTTGACATCGGTCTACTTTTAGCAAGTTCATCAATAAGTTTATCTAAGTATCGAATCCTTTTCATCAGTGGGTCTTCAATATCTTCAATTCTTACACCACAAATAACTCCCTTAATTAAGTCTGCTTTCCGATTAAAGTTTGGAGCATCATTAAAAAATGTTTGAACATCTATTTCAGATGATAAGACTTTATGAAGTGACGTAATATTATGACCTGTTAACCAACAAAGGATTTCGTCAACTTCTTCTTTTGTTCTTCCTTTTCTTTCAGCTTTTAAGACATAATTTGGATATAAATCCTTAAATGTCATATGATATAGTTTTTCATGATTTCTCATAACTATCTGTGTTGATCAATCAAAATGGGATTTCCATCAGGATCTTTTAAAATAAGATAAGCAGGACCTTGATCTGTTTTAATATGTGCTTCAACTTCAATCTTTTCTTTAACAAGTAAATCATGAATGACTCTAACATCATCATAAGGATCTACGTGTTTACCTTCTTGACTCCATCCTGGATTAAATGTGAGCGTGTTCTGTTCAATCATCCCTTGGAAAAGTCCAATAATCGATTCACCATTTTTCAGGATTAACCAAAGTTGATCGATATGACCTCCAATTTGAGTAAACCCTAATTTTTGGTAAAACGCATAAGACTCTTTAATATCTTTAACATTGAGACTTAGTGAAAATGCGCCTAAATTCATTGATTTTCCTCCTTTTCATTATCCTTAATAAAGGATATTTTCATGGTATCTGCTATCGCTTCTTCAATGAGCGATTCTAATACATCCATATCGATATCTGATAGTTTCTTAATATAGAGACAGCTGACACCTTTCGTAAATTTACCAAGTTTATTGAGTTGTGGATATTTATCTAAAGTGTATGAAACATAAAGTGTGATGGCTTGTTTCCGATTAGCCAGTCCAAAAAGTGGCATATCCCCTTCATGACCTGTTTTATATGTGTAGTGAAGATTACCAAAACCGATAATTGTCCCCCACATTTTCGGATCTTTTTTTGTTAGTTTCTTTCCTAATTCGACTAATTTAACGATGTCACTATGTCTAGGTTCAGGAATTTGATTGATAAAACGTTCAACGTTTTGTTCTGTAATCTCCATATTATACCTTTCCTGCTAAATCTTTTGACTTAACACCTTTTCCAAGTAAATCAATCATTTCATGGATTCTTTTTTCTTTAGTTTCATCTGTTTTTGCAGAAAAAACATATCTTGCCCAACCTTTTTGATATCCTGGTGTCAAATTTAAAAAGAATTGATAACATGTTTCATGTTTTAATCGATCTTTTATATCATCGATATGCTGAGTATAGTCTTCTACTTTTTGTGATGTCGAAGATCGTTTTCTTTGAATCGTATCTTTTTTGACAACAAGCATGGTGTAATTTGAATCAAAAGATAGCATCTTATTAAACCGCATAAATGTATCAGCTATATATCCAGTGTCCTCATTTACATGAAGATAAGGAAATATGTGATCTCTATGGATACCTTTTAGCCCTAATTGGTTTTTCAATTTCGGATAGCACATGTATAAAAGACCTTGTTCATCTAGGATATTTATTGATGATAAAATTTCATGCTTCATCTCTTCAAGTGAATGGACAAATGAAAAAATGATGTCATAGGGAAATCCATCATGTTGTTGATATGCATGAAATGACTTTTCATATGAATTCGGTATATGGTTTAATTTTACTTTTTTATGCTGAAGCAACTTATCTATCAACTTAAATCACATCCATTCTTGTTTTTATTATATAAAAGAAAGGATTAAAACACTTAAAATGTGCAATGTGCTATTTTTGACAACTTGGACAATAAATGACTTTACCACCTAAATAAGCTTCTTTTTTCAATAGTGATTGACAAATAGGACATGTATTTCTATCTGATTTCATTAAAACTTCATAAGATCCCTTTTCCCCTACAAAGTTCACCACAGAATCACGACCATTAAATAAAGTCATTTGATCAATCGTATGAATCACTGAGTCATATAAAACATGTTTATCAATATCTGATAACGTGTTAATTTTTCGTTTAGGGTTCATCTTAGCTTGAAACAAAATATCTTGTAAAATACCATTACCAAGTCCTGGAATGTGTTGATTAGTAGCAAGAGCTTGTTTAACACTTCCTTTACCTTCATTCATATCTGTAACCTGTAAAAAATAATCAAATGTAAAATCTTTTGATAAAGGATCGATTGACTCAACGGCTACTTTATAGTATTGCATCGTTTCTTTAAGGTGTGATTCGATACCATAAACGATGAAGCCATATAATTTCACTTTAAAAAGAAGTGAATATCCATTATCAAAAGTGAGTGCTAATTGATGTTTATCTTTATCTTCAATTGTCTTTTGGTAGGTAAACATGACATCTTCTGCACATGCTAACTCATACCCATCTTCAAACATAAAACGTAGATAGTGTGCAGAAGATTTCACTTCTTTTATTTTCTTGTTAAGAAGTTTTTCTTCCATAATGTCAGGTTTTTCATTCATCCAACAAAACTTATGAGGTGAAGATAACGCTTTGACATCAACTATTTCTAAGCCTTTAAATAGTTTTGTTCCAAGTTTAGCAAATACTTTACTTTCTGGTAATTCAATCACTGTTAAGTCCTCCAAATCGTATGTTTATCATTATTTTATCATCATCTTGCTTATATAGAAATATGATATATTAAGAATAGGAGTGATCATATGGATAAAATTAATCAATTTTGGAATGAGTTCTTAATAACTACTGGAAGAGACAAGACTTTGAAATATCAAGAGTATTACCATTTCGAACTTACAGAGTATTGGGCTAATGAACTATTAAGACTTGTTTTAATCGGACAAAAACAAGCAACAGCAAGTAGTTATGAAGCATTTATCTTAGAAAATGAGCGATTACCTCAAGTAGGTGATCTTTGTATCATTACGGATTTTCATGGAAATCCTAAATGTGTTGTTGAAACAACACAAATTACCATCTTACCTTTTAATGAACTGACTTATGACATTGTCAAACGAGAAGGTGAAGATGAAAATCTGGAGTCATGGCGAAAAGGTCATGAAAAGTTTTTTAGAGCTGAAGGTAAGGAAATCGGATATGCATTTAGTGAAGATATGAAAGTAGTTTTTGAAGATTTTAAAGTGATCTATAAAATAGATTAAATAAAAGGCAAACTAGTTAAATTCAACTAGCTTGCCTATTTATTATTTTGTCTCATCTTTTTCTTTGTGAAGCAGTTCGTTAAGTTCGTCTACTTCTTTTTTATACTTCTTAGAAACAACATACACAGCAACACCATAGATAATACCAACGACAACTACAATAATATAGATAATCCATGTGAATCTAAATAAGTAATTGCCATAAACTGTTCTAAGTAAAAAGATTGCAGGTATTAAAACGATATATCCTAAAACTGTATTTAACACACTATGTTTACTTTCTAACTTGAATAACCAAAAAGCGAGTGTAACAATAAGAGAGATCACGAGTAACCCTAATTGAATTCTTATAAATGGATATTGATAATCTGTTCTTCTTAGCACCATGAACGCGAGAACTAATGAGATCAAACTCATGATGAAATATATTTTTAAATAAAGTTTGCTATATAATTTCATATGTTTTCTCCCTTCAAAAGTGCTTTAAGTTTCGGTACATACATGCGTGATATAACTATGCGATCTTTATTTTTAAGTTCCGCTTCCATACGTCCATTAATTGATGATTTAAATGAATGAATCATTTTATAATTGATGAGCGTATTTTTATTGACCCTAAGGAGAATAGATGGATACATCTCTTCGAGCTGATAGAGTTTTTGGTTTATTTCGTAAACATCATCTTTCGTATATACAAATACATCGTGATCAACAGCATCAATATAATAGATTTCATGAGGAGATATCGTATAATTTCGATCTCCTTTTTTGACAGATAACGACAAATCATAGAGCGAGATAAATCGCTCTATGTTTTTTATTTCTGATGTCATTTCTTTGGATTGGATAATGATTTCTGTTTCGTCCAATTCAGGGATAATTTTGACTTTAACCTTCATGCATACCTTCTTAATTTAAATAGTTTTGGTAAATAATGATACCTTGACTTAAAATTGTCATTCCTTGATTAAGTATTTCAATACGATCATTTAAAACGATAAGTACTTCTTGAAACGTCTGAATGATTAATTCTGCATTTTCGAGTGTATAGCTACCTTTAAGATCTGCAAGACGCTTATATGCAAGTCCATATGTGGCTTCATATGCTTCCTTTAAATCAATTAAATCATTGTAATAATACCATAGAGTAGCACCATCTTCACGATTTAATCTTACACCAAGTTCTCTAAAATTTTGTCGAACAACTTGAATTTCTTCTCTCATTGTCTTAAACGCTTGATGTTTTTCAACTAAAATTTGATGTGCTGAAAGTAATTCATCATGTAAATTTAAGAACACTTCCAATTGATCTTCCTCAAGAGTTGATTCTTCAAGCTCTGCTACACCTACGCTTAACGCTTGGATAGATGTTTGAGCTTCCTGATTGAAGTTGATATCTTCAATGTCTGGAATGTGTCTTCTACCTATCATAAACCCTAAACCAACAAGTGCGATTGCACCGATAACTAACATTAATTTTTTCATCATAACACCTCTTTCTTTTTTTACACCTTCATCATAACAGGTGAAATGAATGAATCCAACAAAAGCTGCGTAAGATGCAAAAATGAAAACGTAAGGTGTCTAAACCATAAATATTTGAT
>SBGC01000063.1 GCA_006226985.1 Bacillota bacterium
TATAATATTTAAAAAGATTGTCCGATAAATTAGGATATAAAAAAAGGATATTTAATAAGCAAACACCCTTTTATATTTCGTTTAAACTTATTTATAATCATCCTAAACTAAAAGAATCTAGTGATTTTTGAATGTTTTGAATGAGCATGCCTACATGTAATCCATCTGCACATCCATGATGAACTTCAATGGAGAAAGGCATCATTAATCGCTCATTATTTTTTTCAAATTTACCCCAACAAACTCTTGGGATTGAATCACTATTTGCTTGATGATAAGCATTTGTTACTTGGGTGAATTTCGCCCAAGGAAATGTTGTAACATAAACCAAATCTTCTCTTTTTTCATCTGCAAGATTGATGAACTGTGAACCTTGTTGTTGTGATTTTTGCTTAGCTTCTAAGATAAATTCATCCAAAGAATTGCGGTATGAGGTATTAACAATCTTGAATTGATCAGTGTTCTCTATAACATCTGTAAATGATGGATGAACGATATCACATAAAAAAACGTCGTCATCTTGAATGCGATACCTGAAATTTTCGATTGCATTTATCTCTTTCATTACTACATGCATCATTGAAAAATAAAATGATTTTTTTTGCTGTTTGATAGCTGTATAAAATGCTGTGATATCTAAATCAACAGTCACCGTGTATTTAGGATAGTCAAAATCCTTAAAGAATAAAAATGTTTCCCTACGATTCCACGTGGATAGATTGATCTTTTTCATACATTTCACCTTTTAAAAAGAGGATTCTTTTTGCTTTGCAATCTTTAACTAGCTGGGAGAAAAAGAGTGCATCATAACCATGAACAGTTTTTCGTGTATGATTTGAATACACACAAACACCTGCTTGTTCTAACTTTTGACTAAAGAGAACGCCTTCATCTCTCAAACAATCAAACTCTGCTGTTTCAATATAGGTATCTGGAAATTTTTCTAAATCAGCTTGTAGTGGAGAGGCGTACTGACTTAAACCAAAATCACCGTTTTTTAGATATAGTTTCCACATATCTTTATTTAAATTAGCATTCCACATGGGTGTATCATCATAGGATTCCATAGATTTTGTTGACATTGTTTGATCTAGGACTGGGTATATTAACATAACTTTTTCAATCTTAGGACCTTGATGATCTCTTGCATATAAGGTGATACCTGCAGCTAGATTCCCTCCTGCTGAATCACCAGCAATGGCTATATGATTGATATCAATATTTAAAAATTCGTGATGCTCAGCCATCCATTGTAATGTATGATATGCGTCAAAGAATGCTGTTGGAAAAGGATGTTTAGGAATTAATCGATACCTAACAACAACCGCTTTATAATCTGTTTCTACCATCATATCTGTTATCATTTTGATATGTACAGGTGTGCCTTCCATTTGAAAACCACCACCATGTATATAAAGCATGGCTGGTTTATTCCCTTGATCTGTTTTCTTTTCTAAAACATAGACTTTTATCTTTTGATGCTGATATCCACGAATAATAAAACGTTTCTTGCGAATACCTTTTTTCGGTCGTGCAAAAAACATCGTAAACTTAATCACTGCATTAGCGATGTATCTTCTTAATTTCGAATATCTCTTGAATCTTAAAGGTTTTAATATCGTTAATTCCGAATCTACATCATAGTCTCTCATGTGTCCCCCACTACTTTAAAAACAATTTTTTATACTCACCATATCCAGCTTCATCTAGTTTCGACAAAGGAATAAATTTTAAAGCTGCTGAATTTATACAATATCTTAAGCCACCTAAATCTTTTGGACCATCTGTAAAAAGATGACCTAGATGTGAGTCTGCTTCTAGACTTCTAACTTCTGTTCGAAACATACCATGGCTGGTATCAAGTTTTGTTTTAAGTTTTTCAATTGGTTTTGAGAAACTTGGCCATCCACAATGACTATCAAACTTATCTAAAGATGAAAAAAGCGGTTCACCTGAAACAATATCAACATAGATACCCTCTTCAAAATGATTCCAAAAAGGATTTTGAAAGGGGGGTTCGGTTCCGTTTTCTTGTGTGATATGAAATTGTATAGGAGTTAGTTTCTTTTTTAAGTCTTGTTTATCCATATAATCACCTACTTTTAGTGTAACACACTTTGTGTGATAAAAAAGAAGAAAGCACTATTTGCTTTCTTCATTGATCTTTTTAAACTCACTCTCATATGCAATAAAAACATCAATAATGTCTGGATCAAAATAAGAGCCCTTTAAATCAACAATTAACTTAACAGCTTCTTCATGTGTGTATGCATTCTTATACACTCTCTCTGATACAAGTGCATCATAATAATCTGCAACACTGACGATTCGAGCTGATAATGGGATTTTATCACCCTTAAGACCATCAGGATAACCTGTACCATCATATTTTTCGTGATGAGATCTTGTTATATGAAGTCCCATATCCAAAAATGATACTTCAGGAAATGCTTTTTTAATGGAAAGAATGGTTTCATATCCTAATAAAACATGTTTTTGCATTTCTTCACGTTCTTCATGTGTATAGGGACCTGGTTTATATAAGATTTGATCTGAAATACCAATTTTACCAATATCATGAAGTGGACATGACAAATAGAGGTCTTCAATATATTGTCGTGTCATAAAATCATGATACTTTGGATATTGTTGAAGCCCTTTAGCCAGTATCTTGCTATAAGATCCCACACGATTTAAGTGATCGCCAATTTCTTTATCTTTGATTTGAGCAAGTTTGGTGAGTGCATAAATAACTACTTGTTTTTGTTGCATATGAATCATTCGTTCAGCGATATGAATGCGTTGCTTAAGTTCTTTTTTATTGAATGGTTTCGATAAAAAATCATCAGCTCCACCATCATATGATTCATCCATACGAATGTCATCATTGTATGCGGTTAAAACAATGATGTATGTTTCATGCTCAAACTCATTTTCTCGAACTTTTTTGATTAATTCGATTCCATTCATGTTAGGCATCATTAAATCTGTGATGATTAATTCTGGTCGATCCTTTTGCCAAAGCTCAAATGCTTGCAAACCATCTTCAGCAACTAAAGGAACATACCCAAGTTCTTTAATGAAGTCAATTAAAGTGAGTCGATTGATTTTATTATCTTCAGCAATCAGTATTTTCATAAGTGATACTCCTTAATCTCTTCGATTAAATGCTCTATCTCATTTGTTAAGTATGGATAGGCATCATTGATTTCATCCATATGATTAAGTCTAGCATGCTCAATCATATACGATAAAACCCAAACAACTCTTTTTGCACTCAAGTATGCGCAAGATCCTTTAAAATAATGTGTTTCTAGTTCAATTTTTTTAAAATCCTGTTGTTTAATGGCTTCTAAAATTCGCTTCATATCTTTTGGATATTCTGTTAAAAATGTTTTTAGTACTTCATTGCCAATATCAAAGGATCCTTCAAATCGATGGTTAAAATCTTCTTGATCAAAGATAAATAAATCTTGGGGTATAAAGATATCATTGGATGACTGAATGTATTTTCTTAAGACTTGCTCTAAGTGATCAATATTTATCGGTTTGAAGATGACATCCGTAATTTGTGCTGTTTTCATGACATCATAATCTTTTAAGAACGCGTTAGCAGTTACTGCTATAATGGGTATTTTTTGATAATTTTGACCGAGGCTTCGAATGCGTCTTGTAGCTTCTATGCCATCCATTTCAGGCATTTGGATATCCATTAATATGCAATCAAACATCTCTTTCTTAACCATTTCAATCGCTGTTTTTCCTGAATCAGCTTGTTTTGACTTTAGTCCCATTTTCTTTAAGATATTTGATAGTGCAACACGATTAAGTCGGTTATCATCGACAATGAGTGCATAGGCATGAAGTAATTTAGAATATTGTTCTGCTTGTATCATTTGATTCTTCTTCATCGATAGACGTTGATAGATGACAGATAATGAAGTCGGTTGTTCAAAGATAAAATCAAAATGAGATTTCTTTTCAGCTAAACCATCAAATAGCATCGTTAATACGTTAGGTTTTCCATAACGTTTTTTATGTTGTTCAAGATCATTTGCTGCATATTGGTAGTCGGTATAGACAATATAATCAACTTTTGCATTTTTTATATTCGTTAAATCATATACATGACAACCTAACGCATGAAATTGATTCATAAACTCATGGTTGAAGTTAGTTTCATAGATTAAGATCGATGACTTCCTGATCGCTTGATATTCAAATAATCTTCCTTTTTCAATGGGTATCGATATCATGAATTCGCTACCTTCATGAACCTTAGATGATACCTTTATATCACCATTTAAAAGTTTAATTAACTGATATGCAACAGATAATCCTAAACCTGTGCCTTGATAAGATCGGGTATCTTTTTGATCTGCCTGATAAAATAAATCAAACATACTATTTAGTTGTTCATCATTCATACCAATACCAGAATCTTTGATTTTAAAAAGAATATTGTTGTTATTTGGATCAAGGTCAATGTGTAAACTGACATATCCTTTTTCAGTAAATTTGATACCGTTATGGATGAGTTGAGATATAATTTGTCTCATCTTGCGAAAATCACCAATACACTCAAAATTGATATTATAATCAAAGTGAAAGGTAAGACCAATCTTTTTCTCACTGGCAAAAGGTTGGTGCATTTTAATCACACGGATCATTTCATCTTCAAGATTAAACGTATCCTTATTAACTTCCATCTTACCTGAAGAGATTTTTTTAATATCGAGTAAATCATCTAAAATACTTGAAAGTTGTTCCATCGATGATGAACCAATTTTGTGATATGCTTCTTGTTCTTCTGTTAAATCGGTTGCACTTAAGAGATAGAGTGCATTATAGACACCAGATAGTGGTGTTTTAATCTCATGACTCATGTTTGCTAAAAATTGTTGTTTAGTTTGTTCAAGTTTATCATTTTCATGTTTTAGATTTTGGATGATTTGATGATTAATATCTTCCGTAAGTTTTTGTGTCATCATTTTGATGAATCTTTGTATAAAGAGTTTTTCTTTTTCTAAAGATTCGATTGTATCAACAAAAATATAACCAATTAGATTTTCATGAATAACGATTGGATAAAGATTGGTTTGATGTTTTTGATCCATCATGTTCATAAAATATGTGTTGAGTTGTTCGTTTCCAATTTCTTTAGAAGATTCATCCACATAACTTTTAACAACATATACATCTTCACTTGTCTTCTCATAAAAATAAACTGAAAAATGCAAAAAGGATCCAATCACATGAATTGCCTTTTGGATGAATGTTTCTTTATCATGATAATCTTCATCAAAATAAAGGGTATATAGCTCATTTAAAATGTTGATGTGTTCTAATGTTAATGGATGCTCGTCAATTAAATTCATGAAAACCTCCATGTCCGTTCACTTATCATTATATATGATACATAACCTTAATTTCATTACATATTTCTTAAATGCATCCAAAATGATAAAAAAAGAGGTTCAAAGACCTCTTAATCAGCAAATCGATGTGCAATCGAAGATGCTGCTGCTGCAGCGATTGCTCCAACAATATCATCTAAAAATGTATTGCATACACCAGGTTGTTTACCTGCTTTATCGAGTACATCGATAATACCAGGTTTAAGTTTGTCGACATAACCAAAATTCGTGAATCCAATAGATCCATAAACATTGACAATAGCAAACGCTAAAATTTCATCGATACCATAGAGTCCATAATCGTTTAATAACATCGATGAAAGAGGTTCTGATATTAAACCTTTTTCAGCTAAAATATCAAGCTCTAAACCTGTAAGAATTGCATTCTGGACTTCTCTTTTTCTAACAACTTTTTTAACGTGTTCTAAACAAAATTCAAACGATAAATTGGGGATATATTTTTTTTGTAAATCGAGTGTAATTTGGGCAATATCTTCTAAAACGACACCTCGATTTTCTAATCTTTCAACAACAATATCATACTTTTTAATATCATTTAAACGGTTTTCTTCTTTAACATATTGACTCATAAAATCCTCCTAAACAGACATTCGCTTTTTTTAGTGTATTACCATTATACACGAAATTATGAAATGTCAATAAAATTGTCGTCAATTAATCTCTTTTTCTCAACGTGTAACTCGAATCTAAATAAAAGATTTGCTGTTGACTGAGATCTTTACGTGCAATCGAGAAATCAGAAGTTAAAATCTGAGCACCACTTTGGATACCTGCAAGTCTTGTTGCATCATCAAATGATAATTCTGTATCAATGCGTGTTCGAATCATAAAATGATTTGAAACAAGTGTTGGTATGATGTCTGAAAATGGATTATTTTCGATAACAAAAGCTGCATAAGATTCATCGACTTGATCACTATAAACACTTGGAAATATATGAAGTGAACTTAAAGTTGGATCGAGTGAAACATAGGGTTCAACAAATGACCCTGCATGTAGAACAAACATGACTTTACCTAAAACATCTTGTAGGTTTGGCCATCCATGAGTTTGAATGGAATCACGTAGTGTTAATGAATCATGCATAACTGTTGATGGTACAATCAGCTTATTGCTAAATATGTCATCGATCATCTGATCGAGTTCAAATAAATCAGTTGATCCTATGTGATCAAGTGAGGGATCTAACATCATCCAATCATCTTTTACTTCAAGTAATATGATAATTGGTAAATGGTTTGGATTGTAATCAGAAAAGAGTTTTACTTCTTCAAGTGCAAGCTTTAGATTAGGTGCCACACTACTATTATCAACAAGTGGTACATGAGTTAACATGAATGTATCATTTCGTTTTCGAACATCAAATTCGAAACTTCGAATACCTTGTTTTAACTGATCGGTTAAAAGCTTATTCTCATAGTTCATGGCTTGAGCTTCTTCTTTACTAGAACCTAAACCAACAAAAAAGTGACCGAGTGCTAGTCCCCTCTTTTTATAGCTATTATGTGAAGCTAAATATTGAATCTCATTCATTTTAAGATCTTCAGTGATTAAAAAATCATAGAAAGAATTTTCATCAACTGCTTCAAAGGCTTCATCTTCATAAAGTTCTTCAAGATTATCCATATGTTTCTTTTGAAGGTTAATGTCATACGTTAAGACAACTTGTAAGCGAATCAAAATCAGAAAAAAGCTTAGTAAGATTAATAAAGTTGTATATACTAGTATCTTCAGTATCTTTTTCATATGTCACCTTTTTTTCATCATTATATCACAAAAAAAGGCCACTTAGCCTTTTCTCATTTCAAATATCTACCTAAACTATACTGTGATGGCTCTTTCATCATGACAGGGTGAATAAGTGATTTTTCATATGTTTTTAGAATATCTTGAATTTCACCATTCTTTTCTGTTGTTAAATCGAGTCGCATACTTTGGATACCACTCGCTTTAAGCTCAATGACATAGTTAAATAAATTGAGTGGTTTTTGGTGCATAATACGAATGTTACATTGACCATCATGAATGAGTGGGAATCTCATACCAACACGATCTTTGAGTTCATATTGGTTTTTCTCACAAAGTAAACAATGATCTTTCGTTTTAAACGTTTTTTGAATGGGACAGTATTTTGAAATCATCAGTTCTGGTCTACCGTAAACAACATACTGTAAATTGGGTTTTTGTCCAAATTTATTCACATAATCTTGATAAAAAGATAACGATCTTGACCGTGACAACTCAAGGGATAACGTTACTACGTTTGCTCCGTATAGGAAAAGGAGATATGCTGTATATATATTTGCGACATTAAAAAACTCAGAGGTAATCAGTGGATATTTTCTTTGGTTAAGATAGAGTGAACCGACTTCATGAACAACAGTCGTTTGATCAATTTTTGTTTGTCGCATTTGAATACGTTTTAACATCGGAATAGCTTGTTTTAAATCTTTTCCATATGCAATGCGATCTTCAATGTAGAGTTGATATGACTGATCTTTTATGACATCGATTTGGTTTTCATGTGTGATTTTGATTACAGACTCAAAATCACGAGGTTTTATCACTACATGTTCAAAAACTGGCTCAATGATGCTGAATACTTTTCGTTTTTGCATACGAAGTTGAGTTAATTGATCGATTGCATCTCTTCGTAATTGATTCATTACCTTAACAGGTATGAAACACTGACCATCCGTTTTGACATCGATATCGATTATGGCGAACGGTGTGTTACCTAATTTAGACATCTGATCTGTAATACTTTCTTTTGAAGCAGCGTTTGTTTGTGCTAATTCAAGTGAAACTTGAGAAGTTGTTTTAACATGATATATACCATCTGAAAGCAAACATGTCATCGGATAGCCGACATTCGCTTCAATAACCGCGTGTAAAAAGATGGTTTTATAGTTTGGATTCAAATAGATTTCTAATTCTTTTTCAAGTGCTTGATCCAATGTTTTTAAAAAAATTGAACCAATCTCAACTTTATCTTTGACATCTAGCATAATCACATCATTAGGATAAGCTTCTGTAACAAGTTTTTGATTTTTTAAAATACGTGAAACAATATCACCATAATCATTTTCACCAATAATGCGATATCCATCATTAATCCTTAATGAATCATTAAGCTTAATAGTGACTTTATTCTGTCGATAATCAATGACTTCCCCAGCTTTAACACCCATGTGATTAGGTCTTATATCATGGTTGATTAATTTCTTTTCTTCATCAAACATGTATCCTTTTGTAAACTCACGATTAAACACACGTGATAGCTTATCTTTTTCACTTTCCATATCAACTTTTTGATTTTCATCAAAGATTGCATCCATAACGCGTTTATACGATAAAACAGATTGAATGACATATTCAGGTTTTCTCATCCGTCCTTCAATTTTAATCGACTCAACACCGATTTCCATGAGTTCATTTAAATATTCAAGTGTCATAAGATCTTTTGTTGATAATAAATATGTATTATCAGTGATGACTTTCTGATCTTTAATAAGTGCATATGGCAAGCGACATGGTTGGGCACATTCTCCACGATTTCCAGATCTTCCACCGATCATTGAGCTCATGAGACATTGACCAGAAAAGCAGACACAAAGTGCACCATGAACAAACACTTCGATTTCAATATCGATTTGTTTTTTTATCTGCTTAATGACATCAAGTGGGGTTTCTCTTGCTAGAACAACACGGTTAATCCCGATTTCTTTTAAAAATCTTACTTGATCAAGGGAATGAGCATTTGCCTGTGTAGATGCGTGTAAATCAAGATTAGGATATCTTTTTCTAAGTAAGTGCATGACACCTAAATCTTGAACAATGAGTGCATCAACATCGTGTGATACTAAAAAGTCTGTATATTGTATCAGTTCATCGATTTCATCATTAAAAATCATCGTATTAACAGCAACATACACAAAAACACCACGCAAATGAGCGTAGTGAATGACTTCGATTAATGCTTCATCACTAAAGTTTGCTGCATATGCTCTTGCTCCAAATCTTCTACCTGCAAGGTAAACTGCTTTCGCTCCAGCATTGATTGCGCCAATAAGTGATTCCATACTTCCAGCAGGTGCTAGAATTTCCATTTTTTTCAAGATGCATACCTCATGGTCAAAAGACCAAAATCATTATATCAAAAACGTTCATCACTTGTTATCATTTATGTGTGAAATACTGGTTAATTTTTGCATACTTTAACGATTCGTTCCAGACGTGCTCTATATGGTCTAAACGATAGGTAATTGGATTAGATTTGACAACTCTTCCCTCAAGAAAGTAATGACCTGATAAATCTTTATACTCAGGTTTTAAAGCAATATCTAGCATAAATCCTGATGGGTAATACGCATCAGTTCCTCTTGCTGCATGTTTTTGCCAAAAATATTGTGCAAGTTTATTGGTGCCTTTCATTCCAATTTGTGTATTCACCAATCCTGGATCAATGGCATAAATTGGAATATGCTTCATTTTACTCGCAAAAGCTTTGACAAAAAATACATTATATAATTTAGATCGCTTATATGCTTTTAAGATATTGTAAAAAGACTTGTTTTGTAAGTTTTTATAGTTGATGCTCGCACGATAATGTGATCTGGAACTTACTACTAAGATGCGAGGATCATTTGATGAGAGCATAAAAGGATATAGATAATGTGTGAGTGCAAATACAGATAGATGGTTTGTTGCAAACGTGACTTCATTACCATCTTCATTTTCATGATAACCAGAAGATACACGACCTGCGACATGAAAGAGTATATCTAGTTTTCCTTCATAGGAAGACTTTATAACTTCAATCAATGCATTTGCTGATTCTAAAACGTCGTGATTGGTGGATAAATCACCTTTCACCATGGTTAGTTTTGCATTTCCTATCGCACTAAATGATGCGATCATTTGATTTATTTTTTCATCACTTCTACCCAAACCAATGACATCAACACCCGCTTTAAGCAATAATTCTACACATGCTTTTCCAATGCCTGATGTGGATCCTGTAACAATTGCTACTTTATTCAAGTTATCATCTCCCTTGAGTAAATTCTACCATAAAAAAAAGATGGAATGTCCATCGATTCATTTCTTCTTAAAAACAGTCACACGGTAATCATTATGAAAAAGTAACTCAAAACCAAAAGTTTCAGCAATATAAGTCATCGTTTTGGGTGTATAAAAAGTTACATGTGAAGGATCTCTAATATAAAACCAATCCTTGAAAACGTCTCTATCTTTTGGATAAAACAATGTCATTAGACTCAAAATACCTTGTTGATTGAGTAAAGCATGAAATAATTCAAATACTTTTTCTGGTTTTTGAATGTGTTCGATGACTTCTGTCGATGTAATTAAGTCATATGTTTTACCTTCATATATTTTATGTGGTGAGAAATAGTAATCATAGATATCGACTTCAAATTTATAATGTGTTTTTAGTAAATGTGCTAAAACAGGACTAGGTCCTGAACCGAATTCAAGTGCTTTTCCAGATTGAATAAAAGGAGTTACCCCTTGTTCGATAAAATTCATTAAATAATTGACATATCCGATATTTTCTAATGAATTCTGATGTCTTAAATAAACATCAAGTTCTGCAGATTCATTAATATAGTTGGATGAATCTTTAAAAATTAATTCACAATGAGGACATTCATGGAAAACTATACCAAATTTCTCATGGATAAATGATGATGTTTCATGGTTGCATAGTGGACAGTTTCTTTTCATAATACCCCCTTATAAAAATGATGTGATGATAAAATAAATAATAGGAATAACTAAAGCTGGTAATAAATTAGCTACTTTAATCTTTTTAATCTCCATAAAATTGAATCCAATCGCAATCAATAGTATATTACCAACCATCGATAATGATCTCACGACTTCTGGCGTTAAGAAGCCTTGTGCTTCACGTGCAAGTAAGAAGATTGATCCTTGATAAAGTAAAACACTAATTGCTGAAAAAATAACACCAATACCTAAGACAGAAGCTAAAATCATCGCAGTAATAAAGTCTAGAAGACTTTTTATGACTAAAACACTATAATCACCGGAAATACCATCTTCAATTGAACCAACTATCGCCATAGCTCCGACACAAAAAATGAGTGTCGCTGAAATAAATCCTTTAGCAAGCGGAGGGAGTTTATATTTAAGTTCAATGTTTTCTGCCCATCTGTTAAGTCTTAAATCAATATCAATCCATTCGCCAATCGCTGCACCTATAACAAGTGATAATATAATAAGCAGTTCAGATGATGTTGACAAATCATCATTGATGATTGTAAAAAAATCAGATAAAAACCAACCTAAAGAAAGTGTAATGAGACCTAAACCTAAGGCCATCATTACACTTTTTTGAATTTTTTCAGGTAATCCTTTTTTTAAGGTTATACCAATGAGTGTTGCGATTATAATTGCGATTGCATTGATGAGTGTTCCCATGTGTCACCTTTTACCAGTAGAGTGGTTCATCCTTTATCTTTTCATCATATAATTTAATAAATGCTTCTTTTAATGATTGAGGTAATTCATATACTTGATTTTCAATATGATCTTTTAATTGTTCACTGTTTTTTATACCTGGGATAACAGCTGTAATTTCTTTGAATGATAAGATGAACCCGATAGCATATTTTGTTAAGTCTTCAGCACCAGTTAACTCTTTCAGTTCTCTCACTAAATGTGCTCTTCTTTGAATGGTTTCATCATCCCAACGCGAACGAATGCCTTCAAATTCAGAAAACTCATCGTATTTTCCAGTGAGCCATCCCGAATCAAGTGGAACTTTTGTAATAATTGATATCCCTTTTTGATGTGCTTCATTTAAAAGCGGACGAACATCTTGGAAAAAGATGTTAAAAAGTACTTCGATAACATCAACTTTAACATGATCTAAAACGGCTCTAAACTCATCATATGTATCAATGGATACACCATATGCATGAATAAGTCCTTCTTTTTTTATTTTAGCTAATTCATTGAAATGCTGTGTTTTTCCTTCGAGAATATCCATCGAAGGATTATGTAATAATATACTATCAATATATTCAGATTGAAGTCTTTCAAGCGATTCATAGATTTGCTCTCTTAGAGAAAAGACAGAAAAATCGGTTTCACCAGAAGCCGTATGGCCAAATTTAGTATTAATGACAACTTTATCACGACAATCCTTAACAGCTTCACCAATAATCGACTCAGAAAGACCATATGCATAACCAGGTGCAGTGTCAAAAAAGTTGATGCCTTTTTCGATTGCTTCTTTCACAAGTAAAACGCCATCTTCTTTGGACATATATCCCCAAAAGTCTGTATTACCTAGTTGCCATGCCCCAAAACCTAATCGGTTGATGTATTTTTTCGTGTTGGCATATTTTTTCGCCATAAAAATACCTCCATATTTATCT
>SBGC01000019.1 GCA_006226985.1 Bacillota bacterium
TTGATGCTGACGTATATGGTGCATCAATTCCTAATATTTTAAAAATTGATATTAAGCCACTTTCTTCAACAGAAGATGAAAAAATGATTCCACTCTTAAAAGAAGGTATTGAAGTCATTTCAACTGAATTTTTTATGCCACCTGAAAAACCACTGATGTGGAGAGGACCGATGTTAGGAAAAATGCTCATCCATTTCTTTAACGGTGTCAAATGGCAAGATCAAATCGATATTATTTTAATCGACCTTCCACCAGGAACTGGTGATGTTGCACTTGATGTGAAAACGTATGTTCCTAAAAGTAAGATTTTAGTTGTTACGACACCTCATGTGAATGCATCCCATATAGCTGTTAAGGCGGGTATTGGCGCACAAAATATTGGACATGATGTGATTGGTGTTGTTGAAAATATGAGCTATTACTTTAATACATGTAATCAAAAGAGAGAGTTTATTTTTGGTACAGGTGGAGGAGATACCGTAGCTAAAAAACTTGGTGTTTCTCTTTATGGACAAGTTCCTATTGGACAACCACAAAATGGTGATTTCTTATATACAGGTAAGGAAGAAGCCGGAAAGATCTATAATGACATTGCATTAAAAGTCATTAAAGACATGGACATTTAAGATAAAACAAAAAGAGATATTCCTCATCGAATATCTCTTTTTTTGTTATACGATATCTTTAAATTTTACAATTGGATTTCTTGCAGCTTTCGCTTCATCAAGTCTTCTAACAATCGTGTTATGAGGCGCAGTTTTCACCATTTCAGGGTTTTCAATTGCTTCTTTAGCAACAACTCTTAAAACATTGATAAATTCATCTAAAGTATCTTTTGATTCAACTTCAGTTGGTTCTATCATCATCGATTGACTAAATATCAATGGGAAATAAACTGTAGGTGCGTGGAATCCATAATCAAGAAGACGTTTAGCAATATCAAGTGTTTTAACGCCTGTTGATTGATCTTTTAAGCCATCAAAAACGAATTCATGCATACAATGACCATCAATAGGAAGTTCAAAAATGTCTTTAAGTGAATCTTTAATATAGTTTGCATTTAAAACAGCATAAGGTCCAACATCACTTAGATTTTCTTTACCTAAAGTGAGTAAATAAACATAAGCACGAATATATACAGATGCATTACCATAGAATTGGCCAAGTGCACCAATGGAATTAACAGCTTGATCAAAGTAGTAGAAGTCACCTTTTTTACAAACAATCGGATTTGGTAAAAACTCAATTAAGTTTGCTCCAACACCTACTGGACCTGATCCTGGACCACCACCACCATGTGGCGTAGAGAACGTCTTATGAAGATTGATATGTGTAATATCAAATCCCATATCTCCTGGTTTTGCACGACCAAGTAGAGCATTTAAATTTGCTCCATCATAATAGAGCAATCCTCCTGCTTCATGGACAAGACGAGATATTTCTGTTATATCCTTTTCAAACACACCAGCTGTATTTGGATTTGTTAACATGAGCCCAGCAATCTCATCATTTAAGACAGCTTTTAGTGCTTCAATATTGACAGTTCCATCGGGGTTTGACTTAATTTCAACAGTATCAAAACCACAAACTGTAGCTGATGCTGGGTTTGTTCCATGTGCTGAATCTGGAACAATAATCTTTGTACGTTTTAAGTCGTTATTTTTTTCATGATACTTTTTAATAATCATTAAACCAGCAAGTTCTCCATGAGCTCCAGCAAATGGATTTAAAGAATATGCTGCAAGTCCTGAAACTTCTGAAAGCATTGCTTGTGTTTCATAATATATTTTTAATAATCCTTGAACAGTTTCAACCGGTTGTAAAGGATGAATATTTGCAAATCCTGATAATGTAGCAAGCTCATCATTAATTTTTGGATTATATTTCATTGTACATGAGCCAAGTGGATAGAATCCTGTTTCAACACCGAAGTTTTTTTGTGATACATTGGTATAATGTCTAACAACATCAAATTCAGAAACTTCAGGTAAATCAGCTTTCTTACCTCTCTTTAAATTTTCAGGTAAGCTTACTTCAGGTAAATCTTTTTGTGTTAGTTGATAGCCAATACGGTTTTCTCTTGATAGTTCAAAGATGAGTTTATTGTAATATTTCATTTGAAAGCCACCACCTTTTGAACGAGTTGATTTATCTCTTCTATACTACGTCTTTCAGTAACCGCAAAGAGTAAATGATTACTTCCAATGTGTAGTGGTCCTAAAATACCATCATTTAATAATTCTTTTTCAAATCTTTCAACATCAAAATTCGCTTTTAAAACGAACTCTTTATAGAAGGGTTTTTGATAGACGACATCAAATTTTTTAGTTGCTAATAATTGTTGATATAAGTAGTGAGCACCTTTCATGGACTCTTCACTGACTTTAACAAGTCCATTTTTACCCATGGTTGATAAATAGATGGTTACAGCTAATGCAAGAAGTGATTGATTTGAACAAATATTTGAGTTTGCTTTTGCACGTCTAATATGTTGTTCTCTTGCTTGCAGTGTTAAAACAAATGCACGTTTACCATCGACATCCGTGGTGATACCACAAATGCGACCTGGCATTTTTCTAACATATTTCATCTTTGTTGCTAAATAACCGATATAAGCACCACCAAAAGATAGTGGTATACCAAGTGATTGAAGATCACCACATGCGATATCAACATCAAATTCACCAGGTGTCTTAATTAAAGAAAGTGCTTGCCCTTCACTATTCATGATGAAAAGTCCACTCGCATCATGAATGATGTTTGCAAAACCGTCATAATCTTCGATAATACCGAAGTAATTAGGATTTTGAACGACTAAACCCATTGTTTCAGAAACATGCTCTTTTACTTTTGCAAAGTCAGTTACGCCATCTTTTTGTGGAATGACTACGACCTTAATATTACGGTAATGCGCATATGTCTTAATGACTTCAATTGTACGTGGATTGACAGTTTCACTGACTAAGATCGTATCTTTTCCTGTTTGAGCATATGCCATAAACATTGCTTCAGCAGTCGCAGTTGCACCATCATACATCGAGGCATTAGAAACTTCCATGCCTGTTAGTTCACAAACCATCGTTTGATACTCGAAAATATATTGCAGTGTACCTTGTGCAACTTCTGGCTGATAAGGTGTATAAGATGTTAAAAACTCTTGTCTGGAAATTAATGCTTTAACAATCGATGGTGTATAGTGGTCATATGCACCAGCACCACGGAAAATAACAAGCTCTTTATTTTCTCCAGCAAGATTTTTCATGTGTTTAGTTAAATCATCATCAGATAATTGTGATGGGATATTATAGGGTTTATTTAAACGAAGCTTTTTAGGAATAGAAGAAAAGAGATCATCGATGCTACTAGCACCTGTGACCTTTAACATCTCCAAAATATCCTGCTCCGTGTGTGGCAGATATTTATGCATGTTATTCCTCGCTTACAACTTTATATTGTTCAGGTGATAATAAAGAAGATAATTCGCTTTGGTTTTGAATTTCAATTTTACAAATCCATGCTCCATATGGATCGTCATTTAACATTTCTGGTGAACCATCTAATTCATTATTAATTTCAATAATTTTTCCAGAAACTGGTAAATACAAGTCTGAAGCAGCTTTTACAGATTCAACAGCACCAAATGTATCACCTTTTTTAATAACTTTTCCTACTTTTGGTAAATCGATAAATACGACAGAACCTAATGCATGTTGTGCATGGTCTGATATACCAATAATTCCAACATTTCCTTCAACCTTTAGCCATTCATGACTTTCTGCATATAGCAATCCCTCTTTAATCATATGATCCTCCTATTTATTGTAATTTTTTGTATAAAATTTTCGACTTCTAACTTTTGCAGGTACCATTTTACCTCTAATTTGGACAAATAGTTCGGTACCTAATTTACTATAATTAATATCAACAAGTGCACAAGCAATGGGTTTTTCTTGTGTGGGGAGTAAATATCCGGTTGTGATAACTCCAATTTCTTTGTCTTGATCAAAGACTAAATACCCTTGTCTTGGAATATTTCTTTCCAATAATTCAATCCCAACAATTTTACGAGTAGGATTTTCTTTAGCATTTACCAAAGCTTCTTTACCAATAAAATCTTTTTCTAGTTTCACAGCAAATCCTAAACCTGCTTCAATAGGATTAATAGCATCACTTATTTCATGTCCGTAAAGTGGTAGATTAGCTTCAAAACGTAACGTATCTCTTGCACCCAATCCACAGGGAATGGCACCTTTTGAAACAGCTAAATCCCACGCTTGGACAACCAAATCATGTGATCCATAAATCTCAAAACCATCTTCACCAGTATATCCTGTTCGAGAAGCAATCACATAACCTCCAAGAAAAGGAATAACCTTGTAAGTCATAAATCCTAAATCACTAACAATCGTTCCAAGAAGTTCATCGATATGATTTTTTGTTTCAGGACCTTGAAGTGCAATCTGACTATAGTTTTCAGAAACATTTCGGAGTTGAACATCAAAGTTTTTTGCTTGTTTTTCAACCCAAGCAAAGTCTTTATCGATGTTACCAGCATTCACCACAAGAAGAACTTGTTCGGGTTTAACGACATAAACTAATAAATCATCAACAACAAATCCTTTTTCATCACAAAACAATGTATATGTTACCTTTGTAAAGTCTTCAGGAATGATGTTTGTTACGATATAATTAACAAACTTGATAGCATCTTTGCCATCGACTAGAAATTCACCCATGTGTGAAACATCAAAAATGCCCATACCGTTCCGTACTGCTAAATGTTCTTCGGCTATACCGGTATAGGACACTGGCATATTAAAACCAGCATATTCAATCATTCTTGCGTTCAACGCTAGGTGTTTATTGGTTAGTGAAGTTGTTTTCATTTTCTCTCCTCAAAGCGTTTTCTATAATCATTATAC
>SBGC01000122.1 GCA_006226985.1 Bacillota bacterium
CACTAATCTTAATTTTCTTGCCATTGAAAAACTTGTTATTGAGTTCACTTAAGCGCTTTAAACCGAGTGGATGGATTTGAAATTCAGTCTCTTTTGGATAGATCGTAATATCCCCAATATTCTTTGGATAAAGGTCGATATTTGTCTTGAAAAAGTCAACAAGTTTCGCTGGCTTAATGCCATCTTCTTTTCCAAGATTAATCACTGCAACTTTAAATCCTCCAGGACGTTTGCTTTCTCTTCTTGAGTCATTGGTTTGAATTTTCTTTCCAAATTCTCTTTCTTTTCTCTTTGCTGCTGGAGCTTCAATGGGTTCATATGTTTTTGATTGTGGTGCCATCTTAGATAAGAGAGCTGCAATAATTTGATCAGCTTCATAACCATCACCATATAGACGATTAATTAGTGCTTCGTGTTGTTCTGTGTTTTGCTCAATCGTATGGGTTAATTCGGTATATCCTCTTTCTAGGCGTCTGACATTAATATCATCTTCAGAAGGGATGGAAAGTTCTTTCATTTGTGTTTTGATGAACTTTTCAATCATTTGGAGTTTACCTCTCATACTTGGGTAAACGAGTGAGATGGATATGCCTGATTTACCTGCACGACCCGTACGGCCAATACGGTGCACATAGACTTCGTCTTCAAAAGGTATTTCATAGTTGATGACCATGTCGACGTGAGAGATATCAAGTCCTCTTGCTGCAACGTCTGTAGCAATCAAGAATTTGAGTTTTTTAGATCTGAAACGTGTCATGACATAATCTCTTTGACTTTGCTTTAAATCACCATGAATCGCATCTGCTTCAAAATTGTGTTTTTGCATAAACTGTGCGAGTGCATCGACATCAATCTTTGTGTTAGCAAAAATAATGGCTGATGATGGTTCGTAGAAATCTAATAATCTGAGTAATAATTGGTCACGATCAGATTTTTTAACCATGTAATAGTATTGATCTGTTTTAGATACTGTTAAGGTCTGTGACTCAATCTTAATCATTTCAGGATTATGTTGATACTTCTTTGCAACTTTCTTGATAAACTCTGGAACTGTTGCAGAAAAGAGTGCTGTTTGTCTTGTCTGTGGTGTATCCTTTAAAAGCTTTTCAAGGTCTTCTTGGAAGCCCATCTTAAGCATTTCATCAGCTTCATCCATGACAAGAATTTTTAGATTCGAAAAATCAATGGTTTTTCTTTCTAAATGGTCAATCGCTCTACCTGGTGTTGCAACCACAATTTGTGGTTTCATCGCAAGATTTTTAAATTGCTTTGTATAAGATTCCCCACCATAAATCGATGTGATTTTAATGTCCTTATTAAACTTAACAAGCTTGACAAATTCCTTATAAACTTGAAGGGTAAGTTCTCTTGTAGGACAGATAATAAGTGCTTGAATGTTTGGATCTTTGGGATCAATCTTCTCTAAAATAGGAATGGCGAAAGCGAATGTCTTTCCAGTTCCTGTTTGTGCTTGACCAATCATGTCTTTTCCTTCTAACATCACAGGAATGGCAAAATGTTGAATCGGTGTTGTTTCCACTAAACCTAATTGCTCAATAGCGTCTTTTGTTTCTTGTAAAATCGGTAATTCGTTAAATAAAATATTCATTTTTTTCCTCAATTCTTTTAAACCTTATTAACTATACCACAAATGGCACATAATTACTACTAAAAAAACAAAAAAAAGACATTATCTTGTCTTCTTTCTGTCACAATTTCCATCTTCACAGTGTTCATGCTTATTCATGTGATTGGAAATTAGTTTAAGATGTAAATAAAGCTCAGGTTCATCATGAAAACCTGACAATTTGATCTTTCCGTCAATACGCATGTGAGGAAGTTCAAAAATTCCTTTTAAGATGGCATTTTCACGATTTTGATTAACCTGATCATGGAAATGATCTGATGATAAGAGATCAATTGCTTTGGATGTATCGAGTCCGATGAGTTTTGCGATATCGATTAGGACATCATGTCGACTAATATCTTTTTTATCTTCATAATATGCCTTAAATAATGCTTGATGATACGTAAATGCGCAATCTTCTTTTTTTGCAAGGTGTGAGAGTCGATGTGCATCATGAACCTTTACTGGCCGAAAATGAGTTGGTATATCAGGATACATCGCTTTAACCTCATCAAGAGTTGCCACATAGTGTTTTGACATGAGTTCATAAAATGTGCAAGATTCACTGGGTTCAAAGTTTGGTATCATTTCATAATTACGATATAAAAGTTCTAAATCATCAAATGTGTGCTTTTTTAAAAAAGCTTCAAGAACTTTGTGTTGTTTGTAGCAGATAGGGTTGTTATAGTCAATCCAAAATTCTAGTTTCATCTGAATCACCTTTACTCATGATATAGATATCATCTTTATCTCTTTTAAGTCTAAATGAGTCTTGGTTTTTAATCAAGTAAATTGCTTTATATCAAGATTTAACGCTTATAAACAATGATTTCATTAATCACTGTCATTTTAACTTTTTGTTCTAAAAAATCATGCTTTTTAAACGTCTTTAAATCGTTATCAAAAATGGTAAGATCAGCAATATAACCTATCTTTAAACTTCCACGTTTTTGATCATACGTTGGATAGTTTGCTCCTTTTGTATAGATATCAATCGCTTCATCAATGGATAAACTTTCATCTGTAAAATACGGTTTTTGATCATGATCTGAGATACGATAAATACTTGCATACATACCTAATAAAGGATTGGGTATTTCCACTGGTGCATCACTACTTCCTGCCTGAATTAAACCATGTTTTAAATACGTCTTCCAAGGAAAAACAAAAGGAGGTGTTTCATGAATGAATGATAAAGCCCATGGTAAATCACTGGATAAAAACTGAGGTTGTATATCGATGACTATCGGTAGTTTTTTCATGAGTTCAATGCCTTCAAGATCAGCCCAAGGAGCATGAATGATGCGGTCGTGTAAACCCGTTTTTACAGGATATTTTTGTAGAACTTTACACACATCAACTAATCCTTGATCACCAATGACATGTATGGCTACAGGTAAATCATGTTGACGACATTTTTTAACCATATCTAGAAAAGCTTGATCAGTTTGTATTTTTAAACCGTGATGGTTATGTGATCGATAGGTTGTCTTCATCCATGCAGTTTGAGACGATAAAGTTCCATCGTAAAACATTTTTATTGCACCAAGTTGTAAATACGCATGTTGGTCTAAAAAGCTTTTACCAGATGATAGATAATCGTCTAGAATATCATAATGCATCAGCAAATGTGCTCTAAAGGGCATACGTTCTAAAACATTTTCAAATGCTTGGAGTGTATCTTTAAAGCCAATAAAATACGATAAATCATCACTATGTGCACCGGTAATGCCATAGCTGTATAAACTTTTAAGTGAGGTTTCAAGAATATCTTCAAGTTGCTTAATCGTATATGGTGGCCATGTTTTCATCGCAAGTGTCGCATCTTCTTCGGTAAGCACCCCATTCGTGTGCGTTAAATGAATATGATTTAAGACATATGAATTTGCTGTGACACTATGATAATCATTATGTCTAATCATGATTGGATGAGATGTACTAATCATATCCAAATCTTCTTTGGTAATCCCACATTCGCGATACCCTTCAGCAAACAGAGGTTCATGATGGAATGCTTCTTTTAGTCTAGTTAAAACTTCATCCTTCGTTTTTAATGCTGATAAAGAAGGTCTTTTTAACTTTTGACCATAACCGAGTAAATGCATATGTGCATCGACAAAACCTGGATATACATGTGCCCCTTCAAGATCAATGACTTCATCATAGTGACGGTGACCACAATCCTCATCAAAACAGACAATCTTACCTTGATGTGTTGTCATTTTAAGGTAAATTTTTCCCTCATCAAGTGAATGAAAAAAACCATTTGTCCAAAGTTTCATAAGCCCTCCTCATAAAAAAACTCTTAACATGATTTTATCATGAAAAAGAGTTTTTATGAATGGATGATTTTTTTGATGTCTTCAATCTTATATCCTTTTTGATAAAGTTTAGACATAATCTTTTGATTTTTTTCATATGGATCATCACATTTTATCTTAAATTCTAACTTTTCAAAGTCTTTTTTGAGATTGGATAAATCAGCCTTCTCATCATAACTCAGCTTTGATAAAGCATGATCAATTTTATCGCTTTCAAAACCTTTTTGAAGTAAATAGGTTTTAAGTTTGAGTATGGTTTGATAATGTGATTTATTCTTTAATGACGGTAGTTTTTTAGTTATCAGTTGCTGGATATGAGGAAGTTCATCAATTTTAGACAGTTCAGCTTCAACAAGATCAAATAAAACACCTTTTTGCTTAAGTTCGTAACTTAACTTTTTTACGCCATAACTACTGGATTTCAAAGAGATATATGTCTTAACATAGTATACATCATCAATATATTTTTTATCGGTAAGTGTTTTTAAGATTTGTTTGATGATGGACTCACGACAATTCTTTTCACTTAAAAATGTTTTCATTTCATAAGTTGTCATCATTTTTTTAAGTTTCTTTAGTGCTAATTTATAAAAGATGAGATATTCATTGTCATTCATTAATTGGTGGTAATCCTTGATATCAAAAGTAACACCAACCTTTAGTCGGTATTTTAAGACAATCTCTGGATCAAAGGAGATCGTTTCATCATCGATGGTCACATGATAAAGATTTGACTTTTTAATTACTTCTTTAACTGTTTTCATGAATTTTGAATGATGTCAATCAAACGTTGTAGCTGAACATCATTGTTGTAATCTGATTTTAATACGTGAAGCACTTGAAATATCGACATAGCTGTTTCACGATTGAGTGTTTTGGTAACATTTAAATCAAATTCGATTTGATAAGTTTCTATAAGATCCTCAAAAGCTTGATCAAAATAACCATCTTCTCTAA